>NZ_JBALQK010000005.1:407-32278 GCF_036965845.1 Bacillus sp. JJ1127
ATCCTAAATAGAAGAATGCTTGTTTCATATCTTTATTTTGATAAGACTCACCAGCAAGTTTAAAATATTTTGCTCCAGTTTCCTTCGCTTGTTTTGCAAATGGAATATATGTTGTTCCATTATCAGGATCATAGAAATGAGAAGCAAATGTACTATTATCATAATAAGGATTTTCATAATCGGCAGAATAAATACCATTCTCTAAATCTGTGCGCCATTCATTTAATAATGCTACTTCATCTTGTTTAACGACTGTTGTATTATGAGACATAATGTCAATTCCGCGATTTACAATCCATAAATGAGAGTTTACTCCCTCTTTATGTCTATCCTCAGCAGACCAGCGCGGAATAACTCCAACTCCATGCCCTCCGTCATTTTCATGAGCAAATGCTACATTTTGTAACGGTGCTACTAATGTAATTGCGGCTGCTAAAGCAAGTACTTTCTTTTTCATCTAAAATCCTCCCTTTCTAATTTAAGTTATGAAAATATGTAGTTAGGATCCTATAATGTCATTTGGTTAACCTATGATTAGAATATCCCACCTTTCAAGAAAATTCTATTAATAAATTGAAATATGCGAATTTTCATATCATTATAATTCTATATACTGTAAATGTAATTAATAACAAAATGCTCTTCATTGTAATAAACGATTGTTACTATCATGCAAATGAATCTCTAAAATATTGTAAAAAATAAAAGCAATCAGACGCTTACTCTGATTGCTTTTATTCCTTTTCTAAAAAAAGGCTACTTTTTTCTATTTATCCCGCAATAACGGGCAGGAAGACCCCCACTGATTAAAGTTTCACTTTATATATTATTTAGGTGAAACAAGAATTTTTACTTGCGTTTTATCTTTTACAAGTGCTTCAAATCCTTCTTCTACAACTTGATCTACTGTAATTTTTTTCGTAATTAATTTCTCTGCTTGAATTTGACCAGAGCTAATTAATTTAATAACAGCTGGGAAGATGTGGCGATATCCAAGTATACCAATAACTTCTTTTTCTTTTAATACTAAGTTATTTGGAGTGATTGTCGCGTCTTTTTCCCATACGCTGACAATAACAGTTTGTCCTTCAAAGCTTGTACTTTCAATTGCTTGACGAAGTACAACTTCAACCCCTGTTACTTCAAAGCTAACGTTTACACCTAAACCATTTGTTACGTTACGGATTTCTGCTAGTACATCTTGTGTTGCTGGATTTAATACGTAATCAGCACCCGCTAATTTCGCTAACTCTTGACGTTCTTTAGAAAGTTCAACTGCAATAATAGGAGTTGCTCCTGCTGCTTTCGCCGCTTGGATCACAAGAAGTCCAATTGGTCCACAGCCAAATACAGCTACAGCTTCACCTTCTTTTAATTTACTTTGGCGTACTGCATGAACTGCAACTGCTGCTGGTTCTACAAGTGCGCCTTGTTCATAAGTCATTTCATCTGGAATATGGTGAACCATATTTTCTGGCACTACAGTATATTCAGAGAAACCACCGCCTTCTCCACCAAGACCGTGGAAAACAAGTTGTTCACAAACATTATAATGTCCATGTTTACAAGCTTCACATTTACCACAAGAATAAATAGGTTCTACAACAACGCGGTCCCCTACTTTATGAGATGTAACACCTTCACCAATTTCAACCACTTCACCACTAAACTCATGACCTAAAATAACAGGTGCTTTCACATGTGTTAGTGGATGTTCTTCTGTTGGAATGAAAATAGGTCCTGCTAAATATTCATGTAAATCTGTTCCACAGATACCACACCATTTAATTTTGATTTTCACTGCCCCTGGTCGTACAGTTGGTTCTGGAACTTCTTCTACTCGTACATCACGTTGATTATGCCAAAGTAATGCTTTCATTTTATCCATCCCTCTCTATGTATATACTTAACCTGGTGAAGTTTACAAATCTATCATAGTACTTTTATCCATATATTTCAAAAAAATAAATCCACATTTCACCAATTTTTAACAATTATTGTTCGTTCTTTTGTCACTTTATACTTTTTTCCACATCTGTTAATTCAATTTCATTGCAGGTGAAATTCGCATTATGCCATAATAGCATAGGAGAGGTGGATGTCGCTTGAAATATTTTATTTATTTTATTGTTATCGTAGCGTTTTTAGATACATTTTCACAATTACCTATTATGAGTACTTACGCACAAAGTCTTGGAGGAACGCCTCTTATTATTGGACTTGTTGTGGGCATGTACTCATTTGCCAATATGATTGGTAATATTATTGCTGGTATATCTGTTGATAAATTTGGGGCAAAAAGAGTACTTTATATAAGTATGGGAATTACAAGTTTCATAGTCTTACTATATACCGTTGTCCAAAGTGGCGGACAATTACTTATCGTTCGTTTTCTTCACGGATTTAGTGATGGTTTCTTAATTCCCGCTGCCTTTACATTCCTATCTAAACAAACAAAATCAACAAAACAAGGAAAGGCAATGGCACTATCTGGTGCAGCTGTCGGAACAGCTGCAATCGTCGGTCCTGCTTTTAGTGGCATTATGAAAGCAACCGCAGGGATACAATGGGTATTTATTACAATCTCAGTTTTAATGGTAATTGGTACAGTCGTATCCTTGTTCTTATTACCAAATCATATAACAAGAACAGATACATCACGTACACAAATGATGAATCAAGAAGATATGATGGGTCTATTAAAATCCGAACCATTATTACAAGCGTACCTTGGCGCGTTTACATTAATGTTTTCACAAGGAATTGTCACATATATGTTACCAATGAAAGTGGAAGCACTTGCGCTCAAATCATCTACAACAGGCATGATGATGAGTGTCTTCGGGCTTACAGCAATTATCTTCTTCTTATTGCCAACAAATCGTATTTTCGATCGCTTTAACCGTTCGAAAATGATGCTAATTGGTATCGCGGTCATGGCATTTGCACTTTCACTACTCGGTCTATTTACAACAAAAGGTATGATTTTTATCGTCATGATGATTTACGGAATTGGGTTCGCTATCCTCTTCCCTTCTATTAACGCTTTACTTGTTGAAAACACAACAGAAAATAACCGCGGGAAAGCATTTGGACTATTTTATGCATTCTTCTCATTAGGGGTAGTCGCTGGCTCATTTACAATTGGAGCAATCGGTGCATCACCTAGCGCGAGTTTTGTAATCGGAACGGCATTCTTACTAACCTTTGCTGGAATGATTTATGTTAGAGGAAAAGTAAAAAAGACAATGATGGGTTAAATTCCATCGTTGTCTTTTTTATTAAAATACCTATTCACATAATCCGTAATCTATATAAGTACAAATTAAAAAATCGACATAAAACTTTTCTTTTTAGATGGGAGAGGAAATCCGGCCATGCATAAAAGCGGTCAGATCCTTTTTCTGCCCCATGCCAAGTGAAAACAAAGAGAGAAAATAAGTAGCGGTCACTTTTTGTTCTTCATAGCAGCGACTTATATACTGGAAAATCAAAATGGATATATATAATGGAATAGTTGAAAGCAATACTGCCTCATTCATTTTCAATGGAAAATCTTAAAATACCGACGAGACTTCGACAATTTCCTCGGAAATATTTCTTTTCTTTGCACAGTTTGATAAATTACACATAGGACAAGTACGCACTTTGTTTAAAGTGCGTACTTGTCCTATTTTACTAATCTATTAACGGTGAATCCAAACAGCTCCTGCCGATTTATCATCTGCTTGTCCAACAACTTGGAATTTAAGTCCTAATTGTGGAACTTTGCGTCCCGCATCAGGAATTTGACTATTGCTGTATACTTTAGAATCATCGAATGTTGTAACACCTTGTAAACCAGGATAGTTAAATTGCCCACGTGTCAATGAATTTACATTCCAAGCTGGTGTTTGATCAAATGAAAATGCAGCATCTGCAATTTGTAAACCTGTGGTTCCGAATACTGGTTTTCCATTTAAATTTCCTACAACTGCTTCTGGATGGGAATCAACAACACCAAGGAATCCTTCACCAGGATGTTCACCAACCCAGTTATCTTTAAAACTATCATCCGCATACCAAACAACAAGACCAGTATTATACACTGGGCCTTTACTTGCTTTTAATCCCATATCTGAACCAGCGTAGTTTCTCCATTCTAAGTAATAATAATGTGGTTTCTTTTCTGTTCCATCAGAAACAACAAAACCTTTTAAATTCATTTTCCCTTGTCCTTCCGTATCATCTGAGAATACGGTTTTCCCATCAACTGTTACATTCACATTATCCATTGCAAAACCTTTATACGTTAAGGCCGGATCTGTAATATAATCAAATTGCAACTTCACTTTCTTCCCTTTAAATTGGCTTAAATCATATGATTTATCAATCCATTTCCCCTCTGTTGTATCTTGGTCCCCTTTTACTACCTTATCTCCTAGTTTATCAATCAATGTTTTTGTCCCATCTTCTGTCACAGCATGCACTTCAATAAAATCACAATTTGCTTCAAGTTCATAATTTGCTTTGTAATCAAATTTTGCATTAACTGCCTTTGTTAAATCAAATAATGGTGTTTCTAATGTTGTATGGATATCATCGCCTCTTGTACTATAATATGCGTGCTTTCCAAATTCCGGTTTAATTGTTTCAATACTTTTTCCAGGTAAATTTACACGTACAAGGCCTGGACGATTTGATTTGGTAACACTTTGATCAATATATGTAGGGAAACCTACGCCACGTTTTATTTTATCGTAATCTACTTCTACAATCTTCGCCCAATTTCCACCCATGTTTTTTTGTAAGAAATCTTTATTTTGTGGTGAAAAACTTGTTGGTTCTGTTCCTGCGATTTTTCCTGTCCAGCTACCACCACTCATTAATGACCATGCTTCAACAGGTGATCCAGTTCCTGTATAGTTTGTATCATACTCATCTGGCAATCCAAGATCATGACCAAATTCATGGGCAAATACGCCAACTGCACCATCTTCAGGTTCAATCGTGTAATCATGTGCAGCTACTTTTCCATCCCAATAGGAAACCTTTGATTTGGTTCCTTCAATTGCGACAGGATCTTTCGCTAATTTAGAGCGATGTGACCAAATTGCATCATCACCTAATTTACCACCACCAGCTTCTTGACCAACACCAGCATGAATCACCATTAAATGATCGATTACACCATCTGGTTCATTTTTATTCCCATTTCCATTTGCATCATAGCGATCAAATTGATCAAATTGAGATAAATCTATTCCTTTCTCAGCCGCTGCTTTTAGTGCTTCCTTTACTAAATCACGTGGCCCTTTTGGTCCTTTATTATCATGACCGCTAGTACCATCAGCACCGTAATCGGCAGCTTTTCCTGGAACAGTTAGCCATTCTGTTACATATCCATCTGTCGTATAACTCCCGCCGGACTGTTCTTCATAATATTGTTTAAATGTTTTTACTTTTGAACCATCAAATAACGTAAATGGTTCATTACCAAATAACATGTTTTGATAATGTTCTCTACTAAAATCTTTCGAATACATATAGCCTGGTGTTTGCTCAATGTTATTATGTTTATAATCACTAAACTCTACGAGTAGTACAAGTACTTTATCTGTACGTACAGCTCCGTTATATGGTGCTTGCTTCGCTGGGAAAGTTGGTACTTTCCCATTTAACTGTTTTTTATTTAGTTCTGGTGTTTGCTCCGCGTTAACGTTTTTTGCAGGTTTCTTTACTTTTTCCTTTTCTTCCATTTTTGTTTCTTTTACTTTTTTCACAAAATCAGATGCTTCTTTAGCAGGATCACCAGGAAAAATTTCTTTGTTTGGTTGATCCCCTTTCTTTTTCTCAATATATTGCTCCACAGCTTTTTTTGTCTCTTCTTTGGATGCTGACGGATCAATCGTTCCCCTTTCTTTCAAAGCCTCTGCTAAACGATCTTCTTGAATTAAATTGTTATCAATTGAGGTCGTTGAGATTTCCCCTTTTGATTGAGAAGGTGTTTCCGCATAAGTTGATGATGCACTAAATACAAATGTGCAACCAAGCATTGTTGTAATTGCTAAAGACGATAACACTTTAAATGGTGTTTTTCTTTTCATTACTAGTTCCTCCCTTATCCCCTCTTCTTAAATCTAAAAATTCAGATAATTTATGACGTATATGAGTTCTATCCTCCCTTGCTATCAAAAAAGACATGATTCTATAAATGATGAGTATCCCTTTATAGAATCATGTTCTCCAGTTCTCTGGTCAAGCCCTTCGCTTGCTCTTTTATCCTATGTCAAAAAAGTTCAAAACAAAGAGTTATTTACTATATATTAAATAACTTAGATAGTAAAATGTAAAGATAATATGCATAATTGCATGAAAATTCTCTTAATATTTTTAACAAATAAAAAACCCAAGATTAACGAAATGTTAACCTCGGGTTTGTTTCACTTATTTCCCTTGTGTTTTTTCCCAGTCTGCTAAGAATTTCTCAATTCCTTGATCTGTTAACGGATGTTTTACTAATGCTCCGATTACATTTGCTGGGATTGTTGCAATGTGTGCACCATTTAATGCTGCGTCTGTTACGTGAACACTGTGACGGACAGATGCCGCAATAATTTCTGTCTCAATACCGTGAATTGCGAAGATATCAGCAATTTGACGGATTAAGTCCATACCGTTGTGGCCAATATCATCTAAGCGTCCTAAGAATGGAGATACATATGTCGCACCAGCACGTGCTGCAAGCAATGCTTGTACCGCTGAGAATACTAACGTAACGTTTGTGCGAATTCCTAAATCAGAGAATGCTTTTACTGCTTTTAAACCTTCTTTTGTCATTGGTACTTTTACAACAACGTTTGGAGCAATTTTTGCTAATTCTTTTCCTTCTTCAATCATTTTAGCCGCTTCTAAACTAATTACTTCTGCACTTACAGGTCCCTCTACCACACTGCAAATTTCACGAATGCGTTCATGGAAATCTACGCCTTCTTTTGCTACAAGTGATGGGTTTGTTGTTACACCTGCTAATACACCTAATTCATTTGCTTCTTTGATTTCGTTAATATTTGCTGTATCAATAAAAAATTTCATTTGTTATTCTTCCTTCCTAAATGTAAGTTTATATTTTATTTTTTCTTAATAAGCTCTAATTCAATCGGAATGAATTTTTCCACTTTTTTACCTTGGTTCACTTGTTTTGCTGTTTCCATCGCTTTCTCTCCGATTAATCCTGGTTTTTGTGCAACAGTTGCTGCCATACGTCCATCATTAACTGCTTTCACAGCATCGTCCGTTGCATCAAATCCAACAACAACCACATCTGTTTTCCCAGCAGATTTTAATGCTTCAAGTGCACCTAATGCCATTTCATCATTATGAGCGAATACTGCTTTAATATCACCATTGACTTGTAAAATATTCTCCATAACGGATAATCCTTTGGCACGGTCAAAATCAGCAGCTTGCTTAGCAGTAACTTTTAACCCCTTATCAGCTACTTTATGGAATCCTTTCCCACGCTCACGTGCAGCAGATGATCCAGGAATTCCTTCTAGCTCAGCAACACTTGCCCCTTCACCAACAAGTTCATGAATGTATTCGCCTGCCATTTTGCCACCTTCGATATTATCTGAAGCAATATGAGAAACAACTTTCCCTGAGTTTGCAGCGCGGTCTACTGTAATAACAGGAATATTCGCCGCATTTGCTGCACTCACAGCTGAGGCAACAGCGTCTGAATCTGTTGGATTAATAACAACTACATCAACGCCTTTTTGAATTAAATCTTCGACATCATTTGTTTGCTTCGCTGCATCATTTTGTGCATCAACAGCAATCAATTCGATACCACTTTCTTTCGCTTTCTTTTCTGCACCTTTTTTCAATGTGACGAAAAATGGATTATTTAAAGTGGAAACAGAAAATCCAACTTTAATAGTTTTATTTCTCCCTTTATCGCCAGAATCCTTTGCCCATTCCGGTGGTTCCATTGAACATCCGGCAGTAATTACCATGATACATGCAACGAGCATAAGCAACCATTTTTTCATGAATTGTCCCTCCATTACGCTTCTTTTCGACGATCAATTAATACAGCAAGTAAGATAACAAGTCCTTTGACAACTTGCTGGAAGAAAGAAGATACCCCTAATACATTTAAGCCGTTGTTTAGTACACCGATAATAAGTAAACCAATGAATGTACCAACAATCCATCCTCTTCCGCCCGAAAGACTTGTTCCTCCTAAAACAACTGTAGCAATTGCATCTAATTCGTAAGAAGAACCGGCAGTTGGCTTTGCAGAATCTAAGCGTGATGTTAACACAATACCTGCAAACGCTGCCAAAATACCAGAAAGACCGTAAATCATTATTTTTATTCTCGTTACATGAATACCTGATAGTGCCGCTGCCTCTTCATTCCCACCAATTGCAAAAGTACGGCGACCAAATGTTGTTTTCTTTAAAATAAAGTACAGAACTGCGAAAGCAATCATCATCGTTACAGCTGGTACTGGAATACCAAGGAAATAACCACGACCAAACATTTGAAACATTAAGTGATCACCAAGGCCAGTGATCGGACGTCTGTCCATGTAAACAAGCGTGAGCCCGCGAAAAATAGTCATTGTTGCTATTGTAGCAATAAATGGTGCTACTTTTCCCTTCGCAATGATGATACCGTTTACAATCCCCATTGCAAGACCAGCTAACAATCCAACTGCCATTGCAAGGAACGGATCCATGCCATTTGTCATCATTCCAGCAACAAGTGCACTTGATAATGCTAAAATAGAACCTACCGATAAGTCAATACCCCCTGTTAAAATAACGAAGGTCATTCCAAATGCAATGAGTGCATTAATCGATACTTGGCGTAAAATATTAAATAAATTTGAAATTTCTATGAACGCTAGATTTAATGCGATAATGACTACAATGATAAGCACAATACTCCATGCTTTTTCATCCAACAATCCCCTGCACTTCTTGCACCTTTTCTCTCGTTGGCATACCACCTTGAGCTCCAAGCTTCGTTACAGAAAGGCCACCGGCAATGTTTGCAAAACGAATTGCTTTTTGCAATATCTCTCCTTCAGAAAGAGCCACCGCTAACGCACCGTTAAACGTATCACCAGCTCCTGTCGTATCTACTACTTCAACAAAAATACTTGGCACATGAACAATTTCTGTACCATTATGGAAACGAACACCCTTTCCACCTTCTGTCATGAGTAACTTATTTGGATATTTCGCAAGTAACTCTTCAATTGGTGATTCAAAATCATCTAATACAATGCGGCACTCATGTTCATTCGGTGTAATATACGTCACTTTTTCCAAAATATCTGTTGATAACACTTGTGCTGGAGCTGGGTTTAACATAACCGGAATGTTATACTCTTCACAAAGAGCAAGAACGTATTTCACTGTTTCAAGTGGAATTTCAAGCTGAAGGACAACCATATCCGCTTTGATAAGAAGATCTTTCGCACGATCTACAAGTTGCTCATTCACACGGCGATTTGCACCTTGGACAACGACAATACTGTTATCTTCTTCTGCTAAAACAATATGAGCAATTCCTGTCGTCTCATCTGTAACCGGTACCACATAATCGATAAAAATTTGTTCATTCTCTAAATTGTTTCTAACTAACTTACCATAATCATCATTTCCTACAGCTCCAACCATCGCCACATTCGCACCTAATCTAGCTGCGGCAACAGCTTGGTTTGCTCCTTTTCCGCCAGGAACTGTATGAAATGCTTCACCAATCACTGTTTCTCCTGCTTTTGGCCTTTTGCTTGAAACAGCTACTAAATCCATTGAAATGCTTCCTACTACTGCAATATTGGGCAACTATTTCATCTCCTTACTTCGTTGTATTTCTTTCTATAATTTCAATCGGTAAACGATAATGCTCTGTTTCTAATGAATTTCCTTCCATTCGTTCTAGCAATAATTCTGTTGCAATTTTCCCCATTTCATAAATAGGTTGTGCAACAGTTGTAATGGATGGATACATCATTTCTGTTAAAAAAATACCATCAAATCCAATAATTTGTAAATCATTAGGAATCGCAATTCCTTTCTGCAAGGCAGCTTTTACAACACCGATTGCAATCAAATCATTTCCAGCTACAATACCATCAATATGCGGATATTCTTCCAGCAGCTCCAGCGCTACATGTTCGCTATTTGCTGGATCAAATGTACTCTCAGCAATCATATACGAAAGACCATGTTGCGTAATAATATCTACAAAGCCTTCAAAGCGTTCATTTGCTGTACTTACATCACGCGGTCCACGAATATGTGCAATATGTTTGCAGCCTTTTTCTAACAGTAACTTTGTCGCTTCTTGACTCCCTGCATAGTTATCTGCGTATACCGTAGGAATTCGCTCATTGAACATACGGTCAATTGCCACAACGGGTACAGATAAATTCATGTAATTCACACTATTTTGTGGGTTCGTTGCCACAATAAATCCATCTACGTTGTTTTGTCTAAGTACATCAATATACTGTTTCTCTTTTTCTAAACTTTCATCAGAATTACAAAGTACAACTGTATACCCTTGTTTATGTGCTACATCCTCTACGGCACGTGCAACTTCTGGAAAGAATGGATTGACGATGTTCGGAACAACCAAACCAATTAAACGAGACTTTTTATTATATAAAGAGCGTGCTACTGTACTCGGTTTATAATCTAACAGCTCAATTGCTCGTTCTACTTTTTTTAATGTATCTTCATGAACGTATCCATTTTTATTTAATACTCTGGAAACGGTCGCAACAGATACTCCCGCTAATTTCGCAACGTCTTTAATTGTACTCATTCTCTTCCCTCTCCATTCCATGTAACCGTTTACACAAAAAATATAACGTATTTCTAAAAATACGTCAATCATTTCTAACTAAAAAAGATTATATGTTATACACAAAGAAAAAAGCATCACCATAAGGCAATGCTTTTCTCTATTATGACTATGATACTTGTGTATCTTTTTCTTCTACAGCTGGCTTTTCTGCACCTTTTTTACGATCAGAAAGCTTGATTTTCTGTAAGAAAATCGTTAATACAGCACCTACTACGATAAAGATTAATCCTGTTAAGAATACATTATGAAGTGAATCTACTAAAGATGTTTTTAAAATTGGTACAATCGTATTCGAAATTGCTTCTGGCATTTGTTTTAATGCTTCTGGACTAAATAGCATTGAATATAAACCTTGTGGATCTGTATGAATCATATCTTTAAACTTCGTTACCATTTGCCCCGCTTCTGCTGGGAATGTATTTAATACAGGCAATAGTTTATTTGTTAATGTTGTACCTGAAGTGTTATTCATAATAGACCCTAAAATCGTAATCCCGAATGTTCCCCCGATTTGACGGAAGAATTGGCTTGAAGATGTTACAACCCCAAGATCTTTTTTCGGGAAGCTTTCTTGTAATGCTAATGTTAATGTTGGCATTACAAGACCCATTCCTAAACCGATAATCATCATATAAGAAGTTGCAACAAGCTTACTTGTATGCATATCCATCGTTGTTAATAGCCAGAAACCACTAGCCATAATGAGCATCCCTGTAATAATTTGCGGCTTCACGCCTACCTTTAATACGAGCTGACCACCAATAATACTCATGACAATCATTGTAATCATCATCGGTGTCATAATCGTTCCTGATTCAGCTGCACTTACACCAACGATTCCTTGCATAAAGAATGGAACGAACATAATTGCTCCAAACATTCCAATACTCATAAAGAAACCAATTGCGTTTAATAATGTAAATGTACGGTTTTTGAAGAAATGTATTGGTAAAATTGGTTCTTCTGCCTTTTTCTCTACAATTATAAAGCTTACGATACCAATTAAAGCAAGCGCAAATAATCCAATGATTTGCCAAGAATCCCATGCATAATCTTTTCCGCCAAATGTTAATGCAAGTAATAAACTCACAACGCCAAGAATCATAGTGAAAATCCCAGCGATATCAATTTTAATCGGACCTGTTTGTTTATGTGATTTTAAGCCCATCGCGATAAAGATTGTCGCTAAAATACCAACTGGCAAGTTAATATAGAATACCCATCTCCAGTTAACAGCATCAACAATCCAGCCACCAACTTGTGGTCCAATTACAGAAGCAAGACCGTATAATGCTCCAAAAATCCCTTGCCACTTTGCACGTTCTTTTCCTGTAAACATGTCCCCAATAATAATCATCGCCATTGGCATCATAATACCGCCGCCAAGACCTTGAATACCGCGGAAAATAATTAACTCCGTCATACCGTTTGCCATACCACATAAAGCAGAACCAACCATAAAGGTAATTAATCCTGTTATATATACGGTACGACGTCCTAATAAATCTGCTAACTTACCAGCAATAGGTACAACTGTCGTTGATGTTAACATGTAAGCTGTTGTTAACCATGTCATTAAACTTAATCCACCTAGTTCACCAACAATACGCGGCATTGCTGTACCAACGATTGTTCCGTCTAATGCAGCAAATAACATAGCAATTACTAAACCGATTAACAGCAGCTTTCTATTTTGATTTTCTTGTTGTTCCATGTAATCTCCTCAGTTCCATTTAGTTTCTCTCTTTTTCCTCAGATGCTCCGCAAATAATTGCTTCTAGTTTTTCACATAAGCGTAATAAGTCTTCTCTCTCTTGTAATTCTAATTGTGAAAAGTACTTTGCAATATGCTCATTACGAGCAGTCATCGCTTCTTCTAATACATCTTTCCCCTTCTTCGTCAGCTCAATTACAACAACGCGGCGATCATTTTTGTCATGATAGCGCAGCACCAATTCTTGATCGATTAACCGATCAATCATCACTGTAATTGCACTTGGCTTCACATACATTTTCTTCGCCAGCTTTGTTGCTCTGGATGCACCGTAATGATCTAAAATTTTTAAAATATAAAACTGCGGTGGTGTCAGTCCAGATGCTTGCATTTGTTCTAGTAACTCTGTTTGCATTTTCTTTCCTATCGAGAATGCTAGAGCCTGAATTTTATCGATATGGGTCATATCATTTGGCATGTGATCCCCCTCTTATTTAAGCAATAAAATATTTAACGTTTTTAAATATTAACCCCTCTAATAAAATTCGTCAATACTTTTTATTTATAAAAGCGTTTACATTTTCGCCGTAAAGTTGTATAATATTCAATCTGGTAAATATTTATAATCATAGAACATGAGACTATACAGCTATGGAGCATAGAAAGGGTCCCCTTTCTATGCTCCGTGGTCTTTTTTATTTTCTATGTCATAAAAATGTTCTCAATTAGTGAATGCGGTACAAAAATGTTTGTTTGGAACGTTCTCCGCAAAGTTGGCGGTGAACTTATGAACCACTTGTAACATTAGGACGATTCTTACTTGCAAATCGTTGACAAAGTATTTTCTACTTCCCACATATTCTTGTAATTTTAGTTGGTGTTTATGTGCAAGTTATCATGCGTGATACACCGCAATCTTGTAGTTTATCACCTATTGAAGAGAATATCCTATAGATGCTTTCGAATGAACGATGGATTCATTTTACTACTTGCCTCCTGCGCGCTTGCAATTGTCTTTCTTGTTCTTACTTTACCTACAAGATCAGAAAAATTTTTTTCTAAAACAATCCTACAAGACAAATTATTATATTTCACAAGAAACGAGAGACAGTTCTTTCCAAAATGTCTCTCGGTTTTTCTACATATATCTCTTTTTTCTTACAAATAATTTATCTCTTCTTCCCCTTTATTGTTAACGCTTTCAACACATACATTTGCTTTTGTATTACTATATTTTTCTTTATATAAAGAGATTTTAGAATATTTTCTCAACTTTTCCTTGTCAAACAATGTCAATCTATATTAAAATAACGACAATGTATAAAATATTTAGTCTTTTCAGAAAGATGGAGGGATAGCTATGAAGAATCCACTTCTTCGCATTGAAAACTTACAGACTTCCTTTCGTATACAAGATCAGTATCATGCAGCAGTTGATAATGTATCCTTAACTGTTCATGAAAATGAAATTGTTGCGATTGTAGGTGAGTCTGGGTGCGGAAAAAGTGCACTTGCCCTTTCTATTATGCGCTTGCATAATGAAGCAAATACAAAATTACAAGGGCAGCTTTATTATAAAGACAAAGATTTACTGACTATGTCGACGGCGGAAATGAATAAAGTCCGCGGTTCAAATATCGGGATGATTTTCCAAGAACCTCTTACAGCATTAGATCCTCTTATGACAGTTGGGAAACAAATCGAAGAAAACTTGGATTACCACACGAATCTTTCAAAAACAGAAAAGAAAGAACGTGCATTAGAACTACTTCAACAAGTTGGTATTCCAAAACCAGAACTTACATATAAACAATATCCACATGAATTATCTGGCGGAATGAGACAAAGAATCGTTATCGCTATTGCGATCGCATGTAAACCAGCACTCGTTATTGCGGACGAACCTACGACCGCTCTTGATGTAACCATTCAAGCTCAAATTTTAGATTTACTGAAATCCATTCAAGAACAAACGAAGATGGGCATCATTTTAATTACGCATGATTTAAGTGTTGTTGCAGAAACAGCGGATCGCATTGTTGTTATGTATGCTGGACAAGTTGTAGAAACAGGAACAGTTGAAGAGATTTTTAATAACCCTCTTCATCCATATACACGTTCTTTATTAAATTCAATTCCATCTACATACGATGAAAAAGAAAAATTACATGTGATCCAAGGGGTTGTTCCAACATTAGCGAAGCTTCCTCGCAGCGGTTGTCGCTTCCAAGCTCGAATTCCATGGGTAACGCCTGATCAACATGAAGAAAATCCAGTGCTACATGAAGCAAAACCAGACCACTGGGTACGTTGTACTTGCTACAAGCACTTTAACTTCCAAGATAAGAGAGGAGATGACGTAACTCATGGCACTGCTTAAAGTAACTGATTTAAAAGTACATTTCCCAATTAAGGGGGGCGTTTTCGGACGCACCTTAGACTACGTGCGCGCTGTTGATGGCGTAAGCTTTGAATTACAACCTGGCGAAACGTACGGAATCGTTGGTGAATCAGGTAGCGGAAAATCAACAACCGGTAAAGCGATTATGCATTTAACAAAAGCAACAGGCGGTAGCATTCTCTTTAATAACAAAGACTTAACAAAACTAAGCCGCTCTGAACTGCGTGAACAGCGAAAAGATATTCAAATGATTTTCCAAGATCCGTATTCATCATTAAATCCGAAGAAACGTGTTCTCGATATTATCGCTGAGCCGCTTCGAAATTTTGAAAAGCTCTCACCTGATGAAGAACGAAGAACAGTGCAAGAATATCTTGATAAAGTTAACTTAAATCCAGAGTCTATTTATAAATATCCACACGAATTTTCCGGTGGACAAAGACAGCGGATTGGTATTGCGCGGGCACTTACATTAAAACCAAAGCTTATTATTGCAGATGAACCAGTATCTGCGCTCGACGTTTCTGTGCAAGCACAAGTTTTAAACTTCTTGCAAGATTTACAAGCAGAACTCGGATTAACATATTTATTTATTAGTCACGATCTAGGAGTAGTTCGCCATATGTGCGACCGCATCGGTGTTATGTACCGCGGACGACTTGTTGAAGAAGCAACAAGTACAGAAATTTATAAAAACCCACAGCACATTTATACGAAGCGCTTAATATCAGCAATTCCTGATATTCGTCCTGAAAATCGAGAACAACAAAGTAAATTGCGCCGTCAAGTCAATGCTGAATACGAGCAATCATACGAAAACTATTTTAATGAAAATGGCCGCGCCTATGATTTAAAACCAATCTCGCCAACACACCGGGTGGCATTACCATAAGGGAGTGATAAAACATGTGGAAATTTATACTACGAAGAGTCTTAATTATGATTCCGCAATTATTCATATTAAGTATACTCGTCTTCACGCTTGCCAAAGCAATGCCAGGTGATGCACTAACTGGCGCTGAAATGGCAAATCCAAAATCAGATCCAAAAGTGCTTGAAGAACAACGTGAAAAATTAGGATTAAATGATCCTATTCCAACGCAATATGTCCGCTGGATTACACATGCGGTACAAGGTGACTTCGGCGTTTCCTATACCCATAAATTACAGGTAACCGATTTGATCGGGGAACGTCTTGGAAATACAGTATTGTTGGCTCTCTTTATTCTTATCCTTACTTACTTAATTGCAATTCCACTTGGCGTAATAAGTGGACGCTGGAATGATACTTGGGCCGATCGGCTTGTTACATTCTATAACTTTCTAGGATTCGGTACACCACTCTTTATTTTTGGGTTAATTATGCTTTTCGTATTCGGATTTTTATTCCCAATTTTCCCAACAGGCGGTAGCGTAGATCCGCAAGTTGCAACAGGTTCGTTTGCTTACTATCTCAGTAAGTTTAATCACATGATATTACCAGCTTTATCTGGTGCATTAATTGGTACAGTTGGTACAGTGCAATATTTACGAAGTGAAATTATTGATACGAAACATAAAGATTTTGTACGTACAGTACGAGCAAAGGGTGTCCCAGAATCAAAAGTTTATTCAAGACATATTTTACGAAATTCATTTTTGCCGATTGCTGCTTTTTTAGGATATGAAATTACAGGTTTAGTTGGTGGAGCTATCATTTTAGAAAATATCTTTGGTTATCCAGGTATTGGACAGTTATTTTTCCAATCCATCACTCAACGTGATTTTAGTGTAGTAACCGCACTGGTTCTATTTACTGGATTTGCAACGCTACTTGGAACACTTCTTTCTGATATTATTCTAAGCATCGTTGATCCACGTATTCGTATTGATTAATAGAGGGGAGGAAAAATTATGTTAGCAACTGAAAAACAAACTGAAGTCATTCATTACGAAAAAAGCCCCTCTGGTCTTTCCATTATGTGGCGCGAATTTCGTAAAGATAAATTAGCAATGTTTTCACTGTTCTTTTTAGCAATTATATTACTAGCTGTCTATGCAACATCTTTTATTATGAAGCAAGAGGATATTGTCCGAGTTGATCTCCTTTCTATTTATGCTCCTCCTTCTGCTGAACATTGGCTGGGAACAGATTATGGCGGACGAGATATTTTTGGACAACTTATTATTGGTACACGAAACTCATTTACAATTGGTTTAGCCATTACTATACTCTCTAGTATTATTGGTCTTTCTATGGGGCTAATTGCCGGTTATTTCGGAGGAGTTATTGATAACATCATTATGCGTTTTATTGACTTCATGATGATTTTACCGTTTCTCATGTTGGTAATTGTATTTATTACAATTGTTCCAACTTTTAACATTACCGCATTTATTTTAATTATGACCGCTTTCTTGTGGGTTGGAAAAGCAAGGTTAATTCGCTCAAAAGTATTAACTGAAAAAGAACTCGATTATGTATCGGCTTCTAAAACGTTAGGAACACCCAACTGGAAGATTATCCTATTCCAAATATTGCCTAACTTAAGTTCTATTATTATCGTAAATATTACATTAAATCTTGCTGGAAACATCGGTATTGAATCTAGTTTAACTTACTTAGGCTTCGGTCTACCAGAAAGCACGCCGAGCCTTGGTACACTAGTTAGTTATGCAACGAATCCTGATGTTCTGCAAGAAAAATGGTGGATTTGGTTACCTGCATCAATCATGATTTTAGTATTGATGCTGTGTATAAATTTTATTGGTCAAGCGCTAAAACGCTCGGCTGATGCAAGACAAAGAAAAGGATAAGGGGAGGAACGATTATGAGTAAACCAAAATTCTACAAAGTATTAAGCACACTTGCAATTTCAACGTTACTACTATCTGCGTGTGGGGGCGGAGATAGCAGTAAAAAAACGAGCAGTACACAAAAAGCAGAAACAGATAAATTTAGTACTGTTGTTAAAAATGATAAAAAAGAAGTTCAAGATGGATCACTCACATACGCTCTTGTTTCAAAAACACCATTTGAAGGTATTTTAAGCAGAGTTATGTATTCAGGTAACCCAG
This sequence comes from Bacillus sp. JJ1127, assembly GCF_036965845.1. Lineage (NCBI taxonomy): Bacteria > Bacillati > Bacillota > Bacilli > Caryophanales > Bacillaceae > Bacillus > Bacillus sp. JJ1127. The sequence continues at coordinate 18,452 of NZ_JBALQK010000005.1, forward strand.
ATTATGAAGTTATCAAACTCTTTGATGAAGACTTATTATATACAGACAAAAACTGGGAAATTAATAATGAAGGTCCTGCAACTTATACAATTTCAGATGATAAAAAAACAATTACAATTAAGATTAAAGATAACGTGAAATGGCACGATGGTAACCCTGTAACTGCTGAAGATTTAGAATATTCTTACCTAATTATAGGGAATAGTAAATATACCGGTGTTCGTTACGATACACAAATGCAAATGATTGAAGGAATGGAAGACTATCATGCTGGTAAAACAGACAAAATCTCTGGTGTTAAAGTCCTTGATCCAAAAACAATTTCGATCACTTTTAAAGAAGTAAACGCTTCTATGAAAACAGGCCTTTGGACATCTCCTACTCCTAAAAAGTATTTAGGTGATGTACCAATTGAAAAATTAGCAGAGTCCGATAAAGTGCGTAAAAATCCAATTGGTTTCGGTCCATTTAAAGTGAAGAAAGTTGTTCCTGGTGAATCTGTTGAATTTGAACGCTTTGATGATTACTGGGGTGGAAAACCGAAACTTAAAAATTTAACACTAAAAGTTGTGAATCCATCTATCGTAAATGCATCATTGAAAAAAGGTGATATTGACATTGCAAAAGTAGATGCAGATCAATATCCAAACGTAAGTAAATTGAAAAATACACAATTAATTGGTGTAACGGATCTGTATTATAGCTATATCGGATTTAAATTTGGACATATGGACAAAGAGAAAAAAGAAGCTGTAATGGATAATGATAAATTTAAAGATGTTCGCTTACGCCAAGCAATGGCATACGCACTCGATCGTAAAGAACTTGGTGATAAAGTCTTTCATGGACTTCGTTTCCCAGCTAACTCACCAATTCCACCATCTATGCCAAAGTTCCATAACAACAATGTTGGTGCATATGATAAAGATGTAGAGAAAGCGAAAAAATTATTAGATGAAGCTGGCTATAAAGATACAAATGGCGATGGAATTCGTGAGGATCCAAAAGGGCAAGAATTTAAAATTAATTTCTTAGCTATGAATAGTACTGAAACAAGCGAGCCACTTGCAAAATTCTTTATTCAATCTTGGAAAGATATCGGCTTAAAAGTTGAACTTCTTGATGGTCGTTTACACGAATTTAACTCATTCTACGATATGATTAAGAAAGACGATCCAAAAGTTGATATCTTTAGTGCCGCTTTTGGTACAGGTTCTGATCCTGATCTTTCTGGCCTTTGGGCAAAAGACGCTTCCTTCAACTATACACGTTGGGTAAATGACAAAAATACTGAATTACTAAACGAAGGTATTTCTGAAAAATCTATTGATGATAAATACCGTAAAGACGTATACGATAAATGGCAAAAATTAATGCATGATGAAGTACCAATGATCCCACTTCATTATCAATTTGAATTAACAGGCGTAAACAATCGTGTTAAAAACTATGACATTGCTCCTGGTGCAAAATTAACATGGAAAGATGTTACTGTTACAAGCGAAAAACCTGAATTAGAGAAATAAAATAAAACTAGCTCCTGGCACTGAGATATATGCTAGGAGCTAGTTTTTATTTGTACGTATTACTTTCTTGCAGTTTATCATCATCATTTCCCTTCTATTCGTACAATCCATATTCTTAAAACATGTGTTGAACCATCTTAACAGCAATAGCCAGCATGACAGAACCCGTAAAACCTCCTAAACAGATAATACTTACTCCTTGACTATACGATAAATTTTGCAATGCTTTCATTTCTTTCGTCCTCCCATTCGTTCATTTGATATCTTTATTTTATCAATAGAAGAAAGTTCAAAACATCGATTTTGCTAACAACTGTCTTACAATATTGTAAGATTTCTACCTACTAAAAAACAGACAGCATCATTGCTGCCTGCTACTTTACAATCATCACCGGACATTTCACTCGTTTGGCTACTTTATGACTGACACTACCAAGTACCATTTCTTGCAATGCATTTAATCCCCTGCTCCCTACTATAACAAGATCAATGTCTCCTGTATTTACGTATTGAACAAGTGTCTCCCCTGGATCGCCATGTAAAATAGTAATTTTATATGGCACCTCTTCTTGCTGTAATATTGCCTCTATTTCTCTTAATCTATCTTGTCTACTAGCTGCAATTGTTTCTATATCTGTTTCCCCTTGAATAATATCCGTTTTCGCAGTTCCGTTATTTACGACATAGACAACTTCAACGTTTGCTTCTGTATCATATTTCGCAATACGTGCCGCATGTTTCGCTGCACGAAACGCATATCCTGAACCATCGCATGCTAGTATAATCTGCTTGTACATATGCTGAATCCCCTTTCAGTATCATAATCGTATTATAATACAAAAACCCCCTTTCTGGCCTTCCAAAAGGGGATTCATCTTTCACTAGCAGTTTGCTTATTATAAGTAGCTAATTCTGCGAACTATATACATTCATTTTAATTTTTCAACATATAGATCGCTGCTATGCAGAATAAAACATGACATGACATGACCTGCACTTGCTTTCTCCCTTTGTTTTACCCTAGCATGCGGCAGGAAGAGGCCCTGAACGCTGCTATGCATGGCCTGATACTCTCGTCCATCATAGCAGCTTTGTCAATTGCTGCTACAGCTATCCCATACATGTAAATGTTTCACGTGAATCTTTTTCATGTTTATTGCACATAGGACAGCACTAATTACCTTACCAACAATAACATCAAGACCTAAATTATGTGTTATGGGAACAATGACAGCTATTACAATCATAACAAATGTATTACCTTTTGGAACTTTATGAAGGGTTAATACAGAATTCCAATCAAATGTTTCAATAGACACCATAATTATCTCTCTACCTAAAAAGAAAGTTTTTTCAGAATTTTATTGAAACTTTTAGGGATATCCATTAAAATTTATTTTAACGGTTAAATAGATTTTAATGGAAGGGTGTAATATTGAATGAACAATAATGTTGTAAGGCAAGAAATACCGATTTACAAAAACATCTCCTTTTTATTACTATGGCTTGGAAATGCGGTTTCCAGTATCGGCAGCGCCTTTTATTCTATGACTATTATGTGGATTGTATTTATAACAAACAGATCCACACTCGACTCTGCATTTGTTCTCATTGCTATGATGGTTGCACAAATGATTATTTCACCAATAGCTGGTGTTTTTGCAGATCGATATAATCGAAAAGCAATTCTTTTTTTGACCCATATTGCCTCTTGTATTGTTGTACTTTGTATATTAGCCATTTATCTGTCTACCCATCAAATTTCACTCTACATCGCCATACTCTCTACCTTTCTTTTAAATGTTTTAACAACTTTTTTAGGGCCAACTGAAGCATCTGTTTTACCCGAAATCGTTGGAAAAGAAAACTATGCAAAGTATTACGGACAATTTAAGGCCGTCAATCAAACAGCTCATCTTATCGGCCATGGTCTCGCTGGCTTTATGGTTGTTTGGCTCGGTGCTACTTTTTCTATCACGCTTAATGCCTTTACATTTTTATTCGTAGCCATTTGTGTCATGCTAGCAAAGATTCCAGCTCACTCAGGCCAGCATCAGACCATTTCTAAAGAGAGAGTAAATTGGATTCAAGATATAAAAGAAGGTTGGCGCTATATTCACGCATATCCTTATATAAAAGGACTTATTTTTATTGGATTTATCGTAAATATTGGTGCTGGTTTATTAAATCCAATATTCCCTGCTCTCGCTTATAAAATTACAGGTGGCCCAGAAAGTCTTGGAATCATGAGTATGTGCTACACAATTGGAGGTATTATTAGTGGGTTCCTCGCAGGTTACATCGGAAAGAGGTTAAAAAAAGGATTTCTATTAAGCGGAAGCATTTTCTTGTCCGCTTTCGCTATGGTTGGGCTTGCGCTTTCCATGTCTATTTGGACAGTTCTATGTTTTCTATTCATCATCTCCTTTTTTCTTACTCTATTCATGGTGATTGATGAAACGATTACGGTACTTCTTGTAGATCAAAGTTATCGAGGAAGAATTGATGGCTTAGCGGGTACTATCCTTACTTCATCCATGCCGATTACAATGCTCCTTAGCGGATGGCTTGCAGATGCTTATGGAATTACACTACTTATTCTACTAGGAAGTATATTCTTCTTTTTAGGAGCTGGAATTGCCTTTAAAAATCCTCATATTCGAAATGTATCTATAGAAACGAAAGCAACGGAAGTAACTTTTTAATAAATGGATTCTTTTCTCCTTCATCATTACGTAATGACAATAGACGTGTTATTATTTTAATAATCAAACAAATCCTCACGTTGAAGGAGTCATTTTTATGAATATAACCGAACTTGCATTATATAAATTATTATGTGATCCGAAGCGTCAAAGCATTCTACACTACGCAGCAGAACGACCAATTACTGTGAAAGAACTTGCCGAAAAGTTAAATGAAAAACAATCCCGCCTATACTATCATGTCAAAAAGCTAGAAGAAGCTGGCGTATTAGAAGTTGTGGAAACGAAAGCAATCGGTAATTTAACTGAAAAATACTATCAAGCAAAAAATACCGTATATACTTTATCCGATAACCTTCAAAAAGAGCATAGTGACGAAATTATAAGTCATACAAGACATATTATTGAAACTGGTCTAAAAAAAATTCACTTAAATATGAAAGATGATGTGAACGAGGAACCAGCTTTTTTGGGTACTATGTATGAGAACCAAACCGAGGAAGAATGGGCGGAAACATGTGATAACATTACGAAACAATTAAAACCATCACAAGATACAGACACTGTAAATTCAGTTTCTCCTTCTAGTAAAAAAGCGAAATCTAGTAAAACAAATACTTATGCTTATGTCATCATGAGCTATCGCATAGATGACTAATTACCTCTTTATAAAGACAAGGTGCTGCTCCATCCCAGCACCTTTCTCACTTAATGTCCACCATGCCCCTCACCATTCTCCTGGACAATCTCTAATTTCTCATCTAATATCCCTTGCGTTTCAAACGAAATATTTTCTGTATTCCCCAATACGAAACCATGATTATATGGTCCTAACGTTGGATCATCCTTAAACTTCGGCTGTATTGTTGCCAGTAAATCGTACACTGGTTGCGAAACTTTTCCTTTATCTAATAATAGGACGGGTGCATGTTTCCCCATATGCGAAAACGGCGCGCCAGCAATTGCTAAGTCTGGTGTTTCTGTTGAAACAAATGAAACGCCATGTCCTGGTTTTGTGAATCCCCAGCCAAATTTCGTTTTCTCATCTTTGAACTTAGCAAAGGCGATAGAGTTTTCTGTTGGAGTTTCTCCGCTAATACGCGTTACTTTCCCATACTTCTCTAACTGTTTCTCTACCTCTTTTGAAATAATTTTTTCCGGTCCTAAAACATATATATTCGCCTTCCCTTTTCTTGCTTTTAACGCCTCAATTGTCGCTTCTGGCACTTTATCTTTTCCTACATATAAAAGGGGCTCCCACATATGAGCAATCCAGTTCACAGCTGGGGTTGTATATAAACGGCCTTCTTCTTCAGACGAACCAATAATAACGCTATCTGGGTACTTCCCTGTTATATCGGCATACTCTTTATCAACATCTTTCGCAAAAGTCGCTGGATCCGTTTCTTTTATTTGTTTTACCTTATATTCTTTCAATTGGTCTAATGCAGAAGATTCTACATCCCCCATCACCATAATTTGCGTTCCATCTTTTGTTCCGAGCGGATTTAATCGTTTAATTTCTTGTAACGTAGCCTCTGGGATACTTTCTTTATTTATAAATAAAATAGGTCCATTGTTTGGATGATGAATAAGATCCGCACTGGCAATCCCAAGTTGCCACTGGTTAGCTGGCACTAAAATCACTGCTCCCGGTTGATTCTCTTTATGAGTCGCTGGCCAAATTGTCTGTGATGTTAATACTGCCATTTGCACAGGATCATTTGTATTCAGTCTTGTTATATTTTTTAAACTTGTTGTCAACAAGTTACTCGATGCATTCGCATTCATTTCTTTCGGTGCCATCGCTTCATGATTCATTTTCATTTCTTTCTGATGCTCATTCTTCTGCTCTTTTGCACCTTCCGTTTTCTTTTGTTCCGTACTTGTTTGCCCGCACGCTGCAAGTCCAATCGTTGCAATTATTGTCATACTCAAAACTCGAGCTATTTTTTTCACTATATCCCCTCCATATCCATCATTTTTAAGCCTATATCCTTTACCTAAAATGTAAATTTCAATTATACGATAACAAGCAATTTTGAAGAAATTATGCAGACGCATCATAATTTGCACCATTTCTTCACGATTTTGCGTTACACTATATATATAAAGTTGAATATAAAATTAGTGGGGAGTTCTTCACCCCACACTGATTATTAGCCCTGACCAATTGGGCTTTTACTGCCAGTTCATGCAGATAACGAATACAAATATGGAGGATACTTCTATGATTGATATACTACTCGTAGATGATGAACCAAGAATGCTAGAATTATTAACCCTATATCTTACTCCTAGAGGATATAACTGCATCTCTGTAACTTCAGGGCAAGAGGCTATTTCCTATATAGAAAACCAAAGTTTTAAGTTCATTCTTCTCGATATTATGATGCCGAAAATGGATGGATGGGAAACTTGCAAAAAAATCCGTTCCTTTAGCAATATCCCTATTATTATGGTGACCGCTCGAGACCAAACGATAGATGTTGTTCAAGGATTAAAAATCGGAGCTGATGATTACATAACGAAGCCTTTTCATGAAGATGAGCTATTCGCACGAATTGAAGCTGTCCTGCGCCGCACGAATGAGCATGAGCAAATACAATATAGAGGGATTTTATGGGACGAGGCAAAACACTTTATTTCTGTTTATGAACAAGAGATTTTGCTTACACCAATTGAATTTTCTTTACTTGGATTATTTTTGCGCCATGTAAATTATGTACTCAGCCGTGATCAACTCATTGAACGAATTTGGGGGCTGAACACAAATACAGAAGATCGTACCGTAGATTCTCATATTCGTAATTTACGTGATAAATTACGAAAGGCCGATTTTCCAATTGATGCACATTTAAAAACAGTGTATGGGGTTGGCTATCGATGGATTGATACTGAAAACAAAGGAGTAGTGCAATGAAACGAATCTCTATTCAACTTGGATTTTATTTTTTAATTGTTACCCTTTTAATTGAAAGCGTCCTATTTTTATCACTTTACTACAGCCTTGTCAATACAAGAGTAAATGAAGAGATGACAGCATTATTAAAGCGTGGAAACAGCCACCGAGATGTACTTGAGAAGTATTTTGATTCGCAAACAATCTCTCATGTCGCATTAATGGAGTCAGAAGCTGAAACAACGGTCGTCATTACAAATGCTGATAAAAAGGTATTGGCTAAGTCGAATCAGATCGATTCTACTATCAAGAAACATATTACAGAAATGACAACAAGTACGAATCGTAACGGAACCATCATAGAAAATCATTGGAAAACCGCTAATTATATATGTACAGTTAGCCCTATTGTAATTGAAGGAAAGACAGAAGGTTATGTGTACATGTTCAATCGAACAAGTTCGATTAAACAAATGATTGATGGACTAACAAAGCAGTTTATCATTGCCGGTATCGTTACTTTTATATTAACAGCTATTACAATGTTCCTACTATCACGCTTATTAACAAAACCGCTCCTTCGTATGAAGCATGCTACTGAAAAAATGAGTCGCGGTGATTTATCTGTCTCTTTAACTACTACTCGAAACGATGAAATTGGCGAACTTGCAGCGTCTATTCAAACACTTGCAAGTGATCTACATTATATGAAAAAAGAACGAAGTGAATTTTTAGCAAGCATCGCTCATGAACTAAGAACACCTTTGACTTATGTAAGAGGATATGCAGATATCGTGTTAAAAGAAGAGACATCGCCTAGGCTGCGCCAAAGATATTTAACGATTATCAAAGACGAATCTGATTATATTACTAATTTAGTACAAGACTTATTCTTGCTTGCTCAACTGGAAAAGCACAATTTTTCGATTCAAGTAAAGGAAGTACATTTACAAACCTTTCTTACTCGCATTGTTACAAAATTAAATATTATGTCTGAAGAAAAACATATCAACGTTGCTTTAATATGCCCTTCTTCACTCTCTATACCTCTTGATGAGCAACGCTTTGAACAAGTTATCGTTAATATTTTAACCAATGCGTATAGACATTCAGCTGAACATTCTGAGATTACAATCTCTGTCACAGACCATCAAACACATATTGAAATTTCCATTCAAGATACAGGTGAAGGCATTCCAGAAGAAAATATTCCTCACATTTTTGAACGCTTTTATCGCGTTGATAAAGCAAGATCTCGTGCTACTGGTGGCACTGGATTAGGACTTACCATTGTCAAAGAAATCGTAGAACTACATGATGGAAATATTACTGTTGAAAGCAAAATAGATGAAGGGACTTGTTTTACTATTACTTTACCGTTAAAAAAAGAGAGTGAATCTATATGATTCTACTCTCTTTTTTCTCTTACTCATTTTCAATTAACTCAATTGTTTCCGTAATCTTTATACTCTCTTTCACGGATTGAGCGATCGTACAATTCTTCACTGCAAGTTCTAATGCCTTCTCTAACTGTGCTTGTGTAATTCCTTTTGCTTTTATTTTATAGTGCAAATGCATACTTTCCACCGGTCTTGGTAAAACTTCACTTCTTCCAATTTCAGTTTCAATTGTAAATACATCATATGGAATACGCTTTTTTTCTAAAATCGTTCGAAAAACAATCGCACTACATCCCGCAATGGAGGAAACGAATAATTCTAACGGTGTATACCCGCTTTCTTTGCCAATTTGTAATTGTCCATGTGAAAGTTCTGTACTTATATCATCATGCTTGACTGTTAGTTTCATATGTTGTTCCCATCTCCACTTTCGTAATTTTCTGCCGCTTCTTATTTATATAATAATACACATAGCAGAAAATAATAAATGGAATACCACAATATAACGCCATACGCTGTTCTGGGATAAACGCTAAGCTAATGACAACAATGCTATTTGTAATTAACGCTAAAATAGGGACAATCGGGTATAATGGTGTTTTATATTTTAAGTCTTCTACCTTTCCGCCACCCTTTACGTACTGACTTCTAAAGCGAAGTTGTGACAATGCAATGATAATCCAACTTGCAACTGCTGATAATCCAGCAATAGATAGTAAATACATATATACCGTATCTTCTGCAAAAATACTTGTTAATAGAGATAATGCCGCTACCGCAATTGTAACCACTAACGCTGTAATTGGAATACCACGCTTATTTACCCTTTTGAAAGAAAGTGGTGCCATTCCTTCATTTGCAAGTGACCATAGTATACGTGTTGCCGCATATAACCCTGAATTTGCTACAGATAATAAAGCAGTGATAATAACAAAGTTCATAATATCTGCTGCATATGGAATACCGATTTTATCAAATACAACAACGAATGGACTTTCAATAACTCCCGCATCTTTCCATGAAATTAATCCTACTAAAATCGTCATTGTTAAAATAAAGAATAACATAATGCGCCATACTGTATTGCGAATTGCCCGCGGGATTGTTTTTTCTGGTTCTTGACTCTCCCCTGCTGCAATTCCGATTAACTCTGTTCCTTGGAATGAAAAGTTAACTGTAATCATTGTAAGAATTACAGCACCCACTCCATTCGGGAACAATCCGCCATCGCTCACAAAGTTAGAAAAAAGAGGGGCTGCTTCTTTTCCGTCATATGGTAAGAAGCCCAATAACGCACTACCTCCAAGAACAACAAATGCAATAATTGTAATGACTTTAATACTTGAGAACCAAAACTCTAATTCAGCATAACTCTTTGCTGAGATAGCATTTGACATATATAAAATAACCCCAAATACGAGGCACCATACCCAAACATCTACAGATGGAAACCATCTTTTCATCATTAAACCGATTGATGTTAACTCTAAACCAACTGTAACTGCCCATCCAAGCCAGTACAGCCATCCAATCATAAATCCTGTTCCCGGACCGATAAACTTCGTTGCGTATTTTTGGAAAGAACCAGAAACCGGCATCGCTACCGTCAGCTCACCAAGGCAAAGCATTGTTAAATACATAATAAATCCACCAACTAAATAAGAAAGAATCGCTCCCCCTGGTCCTGCTTGGTGAATGGTATAGCCTGATCCAAGAAAAAAACCTGTTCCGATTACACCTCCAAGTGCAATCATAAATAAATGTCTACTCTTCATCGTTCGATGTAATTTCTCGTTCGTTGTTTGCTGCATCGTAATCCTCCCCTACAAATACCCTCTATCTCTTTTTAAAATTTTCTGATAACAAAAATATACACGAAAGCGGTTACAATTTCTATATAAAATTAAAACTTTTCTGATAAAACAATATATTTTTTCATTATCCAGAGATAACTATCCTAGTTTCAGGTAAATAAGGGGTTATTAGGTAAAATATTCTTACACCATCATTGCATGTAAGAATTAACGAATTTCTAATCTTCTAGATACAAGTGATAATCCATAATTCACAATGAAATACATACAAGCAGCCAACATAAATGTAGGAATCATATAATTCACATTCTGGCCATTAATAATTTGGGCATTATGCATAAGCTCTGGCAATGAAATCACAACCGCTAGTGACGTGTCCTTCAATAACGAAATAAATTGACTAACAAGCGGTGGTACCATGCGTCTCAATGCTTGTGGCAAAATAATGTGCCAAAGCGTTTGCACATATGATAAACCTGAAGCACGCCCTGCTTCAATTTGTCCCTTTTCAATTGATAATAAACCGCTGCGAACAATTTCTGAAATCATCGCTGCTTCAAATATCGTTAAAGCGACTATAGCCGCCGTTTTAATCTCTAGTTTCAGCCCCGCCTCCGGGAGTGCAAAATACGTAAAGAAAATAATTAAAAGCAGCGGTAAATTACGAATGATTTCAACAATAACAGCTAATAATTGCGATACAACAGGTATTTTTGTATAACGCAAGGTTCCAACTATACTACCAATAATAAAACTAAGTAAAATAGCTATAACAGCTATTTCTAACGTCACAAATAACCCTTTTAATAAAAATAGAAAATGATCCCCTGTATAAGCACCTCGAAAATCCATCTACACCGCTCCCTTCGCCAAGCGTTTCTCAAAATAACGCACAAGCATACTAAGCGGTACAGTTAAAAGTAAATAAAACATACCGACAAATATATATACATCAAATGTAACGAATGTTCTCGTTGAAATTAAATCTCCTTGATACATTAAATCCGCTCCGGCAATAATTCCAAGGATAGAGGAGTTTTTCACTAAATTAAGAAATTGATTTCCTAACGGTGGAATTACAATTTTAATAGCCTGTGGTAACACGATATAATACATTGCTTGTACATACGTTAAACCAGAAGAACGTGCCGCTTCCATCTGCCCTTTTGCAACTGACATAATTCCAGCCCGAATTGCTTCTGCAATAAAAGCAGCCGTGTATATCGTCAGTGCAGCCGTTCCCGCAACGAATCCATTTAATGTGACACCTATTACTGGAAACGCAAAATAAAACGCAAACGCAATTAAAACGATCGGGATATTTCGAACAAACTCTACGTAGGCTGTACCAATCCAATTCAGAACTCGAATAGGCGCAATTCGCATCACCGCCATCATAACGCCAAGAATAAAACTTCCAATTAACGCTACAACACTAGACATCACTGTATATTTAAATCCTTCTAAATATAGATCCATATTATTTGTCAAAATAGAAAAATCAAGCAAACGCTCCCCCCTCTTTCTTTACAAGAAGAGGATGAGTATCTCTCATCCTCTCACTCTTCCTATCATCTATATAAATCCACTTTTATTTTTCAACATATAAGTCAGTACTATGAAGAACAAAAGGTGACCTGCACTCGTTTTCTCGCTTTGTTTTAACTTGGCATGGGGCAGGAAGATGATCTGACCGCTTCTATACATGATTGGATGCTCTCTCATCTAAAAAGAAAGGTTTTATGTCGTTTTTTCAATTTGTATTTATCTATTTCTCTGGCTTTTCACCAATCCATTTCTCATATAACTTGTCATACTCTCCATTTGCTTTCATTTCTTTTATTAAATCATTTATCTCTTTCGTTAAATCTGTTGCACCTTTTTGAGCAGCAATTCCATACGGTTCATCCGTAAAGATTTTCCCAACGACTTGGTAATTTGCATCTTGTTTTGCCATTCCATATAAAATCGCATTATCTGTTGTAAGTACATCTCCCTGACCTGCTTTTAATGCTGTAAATGCCTCACTATAATTTTCAAATTCTAGTACCGTTGCTTCCGGTGACTTTTGACGAATATTATTTGTAGATGTAGATCCTTTTACTGCTAATACTTTTACACCCTTTTTCACATCATCAATACTTTTAATATTACTTCCCTTTTTCACAAGTAAAGATTGGCCAGCTTTAAAATATACATCTGAAAAATCAACCTCTTTTTTACGTTCTTCCGTAATTGTCATTGTGGCAATAATCGTATCAATATCCCCATTTTTCAGCATTGGAATACGCGTTTTAGAAGTCACTTCTTTTAATTCTAATTTGTTCTCATCTCCAAGAATTTTTTTCGCAAGCGCCTTTGCTATATCAATATCAAATCCCTCTACCTTTCCGGTTGAAGGATTTTTTAATCCAAACAAATTCGTATCATTTTTCACACCAACTACTAATTTTCCACGTTTCTTAATCTGTTCCACAACTCCGCCTTGTTTTGTATTTGTTTCTTTTGCCTCTTCTTTTTTATTTCCACATCCTGCAACAATAAGCGTGAATAAACAAGCAAAGACAATAAGGGTGAACATTTTTTTCATTTTAATCATCGTGTTCCTCCTCTAATGATTTAGCACTCGTCTTAAAAATAACCGTGCCCTTTCCTGCTCTGGGTTAACAAAAAAAGCTGTTGGCATCGTATCCTCGATAATCTGTCCCTCATCCATAAACAAAATTCGATCTGCTACTTCACGTGCGAATCCCATCTCATGCGTTACAACAACCATTGTCATTCCTTCTTTAGCTAACGCTTTCATAACATCAAGTACTTCACCAATCATTTCGGGATCAAGAGCAGATGTTGGCTCATCAAATAACATAATTTCCGGCTGCATCGCTAATCCCCTAGCAATCGCTACCCTTTGTTGCTGTCCACCAGATAATTGATGTGGATATGCACCTGCTTTTTCTGGAATCCCTACCTTTTCCAAATAAAACATAGCCGTTTTCTCAGCCTCTTCTTTTGAAATCTTATTCACCTTAATCGGTGCTAATGTAATATTTTGAAGTACTGTTTTATGTGGATATAAATAAAAATGCTGAAAAACCATCCCTATATTTCTCCGCAATTGATTCATATCCGTTTTGGTATGATGCACTTCCACACCTTGTACGATTAATTCTCCATCTGTAATTGTTTCAAGTTGGTTTATACAGCGCAGCAATGTACTCTTTCCTGATCCTGAAGGACCTACAATAACAACGACCTCACCCTTTTGGACTTGGAGATTAATACTTTTTAAAACTTGGAAGTTACCATAATATTTATTTACATCACGAAACGCAATCAACATACTCCCCCCTTCCCCCTACAAAGCATGTACATTCTTTTTATATTCAAAAACGCCCTAAAAAATAACCATATAAATCCATTTTGATTTTTCGACATCTACATCCCTGTTATGCAGAATGAAAAGTAACCTACACTCGT
>NZ_JBALQK010000005.1:32327-34149 GCF_036965845.1 Bacillus sp. JJ1127
TAACCGCTTCTATGCATGGCCGGATGCTCTCTCCCGCCTAAAAGGAGGGGTTTTATGCCTTTTTTTAATTGATGTATATGCAGATTCTCCGTTTTACAAACAAAAAAAGCAAAGGGAGCTCCCTTTGCTTTTTTTGTTTGTATCTTCTTATGACACTTCTTCTTTTTTATTTTTCCCGTATTCATGCTCCCAGAAATCAGCATTTTTAATTCCTAATTCTTTTGGGTCAAACACAGGGTCTTTCCCTTCTTTTTTCTGCTTTTCATAGTCCTTTAATGCAAGGAGAGCTGGCTTCTGTAAGAATAAAATCGCAATAATGTTAACCCATGCCATAATTCCCACACCAATATCACCAAGAGCCCAAGCTGTTTCTGCTGTTTTCACACAGCCATAGAATACAACTCCTAGAAAAACGAATTTTAATATAAGCGACATCCACGGACGATTTTTATCACGATTTAAATATGCAATATTTGTCTCTGCAATGTAGTAATACGCCATAATTGTTGTGAAAGCAAAGAAGAATAGAGAAATAGCTACGAAACCGCTTCCAAACCCAGGGAAAACAGATTCTACTGCCGCCTGTGTATATCCAGGACCTGGCTGTGCACCATTTAGCTTATTTACGATGAAGTTTTTTCCGCTTGCATCAAATACGTTATACATGCCTGTAATAATCATCATAAATGCTGTTGCTGAACAAACAAATAATGTATCAATGTAAACGGAAAATGCTTGCACTAAACCTTGTTTAGCTGGATGCGATACTTCAGCAGCTGCGGCAGCATGCGGGCCAGTCCCTTGTCCTGCCTCATTTGAATAAATACCACGTTTTACGCCCCAAGAAATTGCTAAACCAATAATCCCACCAAAAGCAGCTTCTAAAGCAAATGCACTTTTTAAAATCAACATAAACGCTTCTGGTAATTTTTCAATATTCATAGCTACAATTACGCAAGCTACAAGAATATATCCAACTGCCATAAATGGCACAACAACTTGCGCTACGTTAACAATTCGCTTAACTCCTCCAAAAATAATAAGCGCTAATACAACTACTAATACTGCTCCTGATACAGATGTGCTAACACCAAAAGCTGTTTCCAAGCTTACAGCAATACTATTTGCTTGAACACCTGGTAGTAACGTCCCAGTTGCTAAAATTGTCGCTGCAACAAATACGAGAGCGTACCATTTAATTCCTAGTCCTTTTTCAATGTAGTAAGCTGGGCCACCACGGAATTGACCTTGGTGCTTCGTTTTGTATATTTGTGCAAGCGTCGATTCTACATAAGCAGACCCTGCACCTAAAAAAGCTACCGCCCACATCCAAAATACAGCCCCTGGACCACCAAATGCGATTGCTGTTGCAACACCAGCAATATTTCCTGTTCCTACGCGTCCAGATAATGAGAGTGCTAGCGCTTGGAATGAAGAAACACCTGCTTCTGATTTTTCCCCTTGAAATGTAAGCCTCACCATTTCGCCCACATGTCTAACTTGTAAAAATCTCGTTCGAATTGAAAAATATAAACCTACGCCTAAACATAAATAAACGAGTGCGGGACTCCATACAATATTATTTAACCAATTTACGAAAGTCTCCAAATTATTCCCCCTCCCCTTTTATAAAGAATATTCAGAATATATATAAAATTATAAATGTATATGTAATCTATGACAATATTATTTTAATAAAGCAAACATATTTTTGCATAAAAAAACAAAGTATATATACAATTTGATTTTCCATCATATAAATCGCTGCTATGAAGAACAAAAAGTGACCTGTACTCGTTTTCTCTCTTTGTTTTAACTTGGC
>NZ_JBALQK010000006.1:0-15545 GCF_036965845.1 Bacillus sp. JJ1127
ACTTCTTATCTATAATTAAACATGACGTATTATGTCGAATTTTATTTACCTCTCGAAATATAGGGTGATTTTTTGTTACAATTATGATACAATAGTAACAAATAGATAACAAGAGAGGGATTTTCATTGAATTCATATGGAAGCTTTATTGCATTTTTAAGCTATGCCGTAACTGTACTGCTTCTATACTTTATTGGTGATGCTATGAATATTGCAATACTACAATTTCCAAAAGAAAAAGCATTCCAAGTAGAAGAGGGACTACATACCTCACACTTTATCGCACCATTACTTTTAGCTCTTCCGGTGTATATTATCGTTTTATATAAAAGCAAAAAAGTGTAAAGACTGCCTTTTTATTAATGAGGATGGTCTTTTTTGTTTTTATCCCACTATTTGCAGAGAGTAATACTCCCACCTCAAAATTCATTAGAATTTAAGTGGTGGGTAGTTCACGTTCTAATATGCCTAATAGATGATATAATTGCGATTTGCTAAAAAAACCTGAGACCGATTTCATCGGCTCAGGTTTTTTTTCTTATTAGATGCTTTTCACTAATTCAACAACTTCTTCAGCAGTTGACATAGTTAATGCTTTTTGTGCTAACTCTTGCATATCTGCTTTTGACAACTTGCTTAGTTGTGTTCTTGCAGGAAGGATAGATGTTGCACTCATACTAAACTCATCTAGTCCTAATCCAAGTAATAATGGAATTGCAAGTGAATCTCCTGCCATCTCACCGCACATACCAGCCCATTTTCCTTCTTTATGAGCAGCATCGATAACCATTTTTACAAGACGTAAAATTGATGGGTTATACGGTTGGTATAAGTAAGATACACGCTCATTCATACGGTCTGCAGCCATTGTGTATTGAATTAAGTCGTTTGTTCCAATAGAGAAGAAATCAACCTCTTTAGCAAACTGGTCTGCTAATACCGCAGAAGCAGGGATTTCTACCATCATACCTACTTCAATAGCGTCAGAAACAGTTGTACCAGCTTGAACAAGTCTTTCTTTCTCTTCTAATAAAATTGCTTTTGCTTGACGGAATTCATCAAGAGTTGCAATCATTGGGAACATAATTTTTAAATTACCATATACGCTTGCACGAAGTAATGCACGAAGTTGTGTACGGAACACATCTTGCTCTTCAAGGCATAAGCGAATTGCACGGTAACCTAAGAATGGGTTCATTTCTTTTGGTAAATGTAAGTATGGAAGCTCTTTATCTCCACCAATGTCAAGTGTACGAACAACAACTGGTTGACCCTCTTTTACACCTTCAAGAACTGCTTTATACGCTTCGAACTGTTCTTCTTCTGTTGGAAGATTGTCACGGCCCATGTATAAAAATTCTGTACGGTATAAACCAACGCCTTCTCCACCATTGTCAATAATACCTTGTACATCGTTTGGTGTACCGATATTTGCAACAAGCTCAACATGATGTCCATCGCTTGTTACAGTTGGTTGATCCTTTAGTTTAGCCCATTCTACTTTTTGTTCTTCGAATTTTGCTTTCTTTTCTTCGAAAGCACGAAGAGTTTCTTCAGATGGGTTCACAATTACTTCTCCATCTAAGCCGTCGATGATTACCATATCACCGTTCTGGATTTTCTCCATAACAACTTTTGTACCAACAACAGCTGGAATTTCCATAGAGCGAGCCATAATTGCAGAGTGAGATGTACGTCCACCAATATCAGTTGTGAAACCTTTTGCATATTTGCGGTTTAATTGAGCTGTATCAGATGGTGTTAAATCTTCAGCAATAATGATTACTTCTTCAGAAATTGTACTTGGATTTGAGAAGTTAATTCCTAGTAAATGTGCAAGAACACGTTTCGTCACGTCGCGAATATCCGCCGCACGCTCTTTCATATATTCGTTATCCATGTTTTCAAACATAGTAATGAACATTGTTGCAACTTCGTCCATTGCAAATTCAGCATTTATTTTTTCATTATTTACTTTATCTTTCACTGGATTTACTAATTCTGGATCATTCAATACTAATAAATGTGCTTCAAAGATAGCAGCTTTATCAGCACCTAACTCAACAAAAGCATGGTCCTTAATAGCTTCTAGTTCAGATTTTGCTTTCTCAAGCGCAGCTTCTAAGCGTGCAATTTCTGCAGCTTCGTTCGAAATGGTTTTCTTTTCAATGTTAAACTCAGGATTCTCAAGTCTGAAAGCCTTCGCAATAGCAATCCCACTTGATGCAGCGATCCCTTGAATATTAAGAGTCATTACTCTCCTAAGCCTTCGTTTTTCATAGTTTCTTCGATAGCTGCTAGTGCTTGAGCTGCATCATCACCATTTGCAGTGATTTTAATTTCTGCGCCTTGTTGAATACCTAAAGACATAACGCCCATGATTGATTTTAAGTTAACGTTCTTACCATTATATTCTAAGTTAATGTCAGCACCGAATTTGCTTGCAGTGTTTACAAGTAGAGTTGCTGGACGAGCATGAATTCCAGAGTCGCTAGTTACTTTAAAGATTTTTTCCATAATAATTTATCTCCTTTAAATACAGTATTTTTTCGGTTGTATAGACGTGAGTACTACATCATCTATTGTATATACTAGGCGATGTTCGGTCAACCACATCGCCTAGTATAATTATAAACATTTTGCGTCAATTTCTTACTGAATGTCAATAATATCGGCTTCGCCTTTCTTGACATTACCTTCTTTTTTCAGCTCAACTTGTTGTCCTTGCCCTAAATTTGTAAAAATAATTGGTGTGATAATAGATGGTGCATTTTCTTTTACAAATGCTATATCCACTTTCAATAATGGTTGTCCTTGTTTCACTTTATCACCTTGTGCTACAAGTGTTTCAAAACCTTCACCATTTAATTTTACAGTATCAATACCAAAGTGAATTAAAATTTCTTTTCCAGCTTCAGATTGAATACCAATTGCATGCTTTGTTGGGAATACATTGACAATCTCACCGTCAACTGGAGAAACTACTGTTCCTTCTGTTGGCTCAATTGCGAACCCATCGCCCATCATTTTCCCTGAAAATACTTGATCAGGTACTTCTGTAATCGGTAAAATTTTACCTTCAATTGGAGATACAATTGTTTCATTTGTATCAGTTTGTTGTACAGTTTCTTTCGCTTTTACAGGCTCTTCTTTTGCAACATGCACTGCACGACCTGCCATAATATCTTGAATTTGTGATTTTAACGTATCAGATTTTGGACCGAATATAGCTTGAATATTGTTACCAACTTCAAGAACACCTGCTGCTCCAAGCTCTTTTAAACGATCTTTATTTACATCCTTTTGATCTTTTACTTGAACGCGTAAACGTGTAATACAAGCATCTAAAGAAGCAATGTTTTCTTTTCCGCCAAGTGCTACTAAAATCTCACCTGGAAGCTCGCCTGCTTCTACTGTTCCTGCTCCATCAGTATCCGCCACTACTTCACGACCTGGTGTTTTTAAATCCCATTTACGGATTGCAAAGCGGAATCCGAAGTAGTAAATCACTGCTAATACAAGACCAACAACAATTACCCACCACCATGCAGTACGATTCGGTAATACACCAAATAACATAAAGTCAATAAAACCACCAGAGAATGTCATCCCGATTTTAACGCCTAAAATTTGCATAGTCATAAATGATAAACCAGCGAATACAGCATGTATTCCGAATAATACTGGTGCTACGAATAAGAATGAAAATTCAAGTGGTTCTGTAATACCTGTTAAGAAAGATGTTAACGCAGCAGATCCTAAAATACCAGCTGCCAGTTTTTTATTTTCTGGACGTGCCTCATGATACATCGCTAACGCTGCTGCTGGAAGACCGAACATCATGAACGGATATTTACCTGTTGTAAATGTACCAGCTGTTAATTCCACGCCATCTTTTAACTGTGCCATGAAAATCTTTTGGTCACCGTGGATAATGTCACCTGCGGCATTTGTATATTGACCAAATTCAAACCAGAATGGTGCATAGAAAATATGATGCAATCCAAATGGAATTAACGATCGCTCAATTAAACCGAATATAAATGCTGCCAATGTTTTATTTGCATCAATCATTTGATGCGAGAATGCATTCAAACCGCCTTGAATTGGAGGCCAAACAAAGCACATTACAATCCCTAAAATTAACGAGAATGTTGCTGTTGCAATTGGCACGAAACGTTTACCAGCAAAGAATCCTAAGTATGGTGGTAATTCAATATTAAAGTACTTATTATAACAATATGCTGCTAATATACCTACAAGTATACCCCCAAACACTCCCGTTTGAAGCGTTGGGATACCTAATACATTTGCATATGCTGGATCTGTAAAACCAGTTTTAACTGGAATTTTGTCACTTGTAATTGTAACAAATTTCTCTACTCCTAAGAATACGCTCATCGTTTTGTTCATGATTAAGTATCCAACGAAGGCTGCTAACCCAGCTACTCCGTCTCCACCTGCTAATCCGATGGCAACCCCTACTGCGAATAATAATGCAAGGTTTGCGAAAATAATATCACCAGATTGTTCCATAATTTTTGCAACTAGAACAAACCAATCTGCCTTTAAAGCAGGAACTAGATTTGTTAACTGTGGATTTTGAAATGCATTACCAAATCCAAGTAAAATACCTGCAGCCGGTAAAATCGCTACTGGAAGCATAAGCGCTTTTCCGACTTTTTGAAGAACACCAAAGATCTTCTTAAACATAGAAACACTTCCTCTCTTATCTATATTGATGCTTTTCGACAAACGTCAAAAAGGCATGAGGAAAAAAAGATAGAACGATAGCTATACAAAGGGTAGTATGTCCCTTTATCTAGCTTGCATTCCTTACTTTTCTCCACTCATGCCTGATCGAATCAGTAACACGTGTCAAAAATAGGTTTACGTATAAGTTCACTATTTTAAAGCAAACGTTTTCGTTATTTGCTTTAACTTGTTTGTCGAAATTTGTATAACTGTGCAAGATTTATTATACATAACAATTGTAAGCGATTCAATCATTTTTTCTAACGTTTTCATTTTAGACAAAAATACGTGTCTTTTACACATGCTCTGCTTTTACTAATCTTTGCAAGTGCATCGTTAAATAAATGCTTTCCGCTTCGTACACAGGAAGCTGTAATTCCTGCTGCATCACCTTCACAAGCTTCCAAGCTAAATTATAACAAACAGGATACTCTGCTTTTAATAAATCAGCAAACCCTTGTGCTTCTTCTACCTTTTCTCCCTTTTTCACCCGTTCAATTGCATATTGTAAATGACGAATAAGGCGTAAATAATGAATACTTTCTCGCTCTAATGTAAGATGTAGATTTCTTTCAATTAAAGAAACGAGCTGTGCAATAAGACGAGAGTTTTGATTAACAGAAGATAAATCAGAATTTGTGAGCGAGCTATAAATATGAAGTGCAATAAAACCAATTTCTCCTTCTGGTAATGTAATGTGCAAACGAGAATTCAGGAGCTGCACAACTCCTTCAGCAATTTCATATTCTTCTGGGTATAACATTTTTGTTTCAACTAAAAAAGGATTATCCATTGTAAAGCCTTGTTTTAGTCTTTTAATCGCAAAAGAAATATGATCTGTTAAGGCAATATGAATGTGTTCGTTTAATGGCGATTGTACCTTCTCTTGAATATATAGCATAATATCATTCATCAGTTCAATTAACTTTTCGCTCACGTGTGGCACTAAAAGCTTATATTGTTCACGATCCCGTTCATTTTTTAAAACAAACATTTTTTCAATTTGTTCCGCCTCTAACACATCTTTTGCTTTCTTCCCAAATCCAATTCCCTTGCCGATCACTACTACTTCCTCATGTTCCGGATGGCTCGCAATGATGACATTATTATTTAAAACTTTTTTAATTTCTAGATAATTATTCATATAACACCACCCTCGTCCTTAAATAACCTACTTTTATGTTACAGAACATCCTTCTTTTTCGTCAATGCAAACATCTACCATTTTAGAAAAAGTTGTTTTTTAGACATGATTGTATAAGATGCGTATAATATAAGAACAGGTGTACATAGAAAGGAGAGGGCAACATGATTAAAATGTTTGTAAGCGATATAGATGGTACGATGATGCAACATGGGGGGGGCATTGATCAACAAGATATTGCCGCACTTCGTAGTCTCGCAGAGCAAAATGTAATTCTTTCTTTCGCCTCTGGCAGGCTTGATAATGAAATTGCTGGTTTAATGAAAGAAGTTGGTACTCAATTTCACCGCATCAGTGTGAACGGTGTTTTTGTATATACATATGAAAATAAACAACTACTGTCTGCCACGTTTGATTCCAGCATTTTACCTGAGCTGTTATCAATAACAAAAGAAAAACCGTATTTTCGTTATGTAAGTGATGAACATAATTATTACATTGAAGAAAAAACACCTTTTATCCATGAGCTTGAAAAACAAGTGATGATGACTTCTGTTGAAGAACCAAATTTATTACAAAAAATTGATGATACGATCTTCCCAAATAAAATTTCTGTTGGTGGCACAAACGAAGACTTACAAGTACTTCAGAAAAAAATTGATGAGAAATTCAGCGGCAAAGTCAGTACTTTTATCTCGGCTGAGCAATGCTTAGATGTCATGCCGCCAAATATTAGCAAAGGATCAGCCATCTCTATTTTATTACAAGAGTTTCAAGTAAAACCTGAAGAAATCGCTTGTATCGGTGATTCTTACAATGATATTCCTATGTTCAATTTAACACCTCATAGCTTTGCCATGTCACAAGCTCATGATGCAGTGAAAGAACATGCACATTATGTCGTAGACTCTGTAAAAGACGCTATCGAACACGTGCTAGCTTACAACTCAAAGCAAAATAAAAACACGACTCACTCCATATAAGAATGAGTCGTATTTTTATTCCTCTAAATACCAAACAAGTCGAAATTTCACTGTACATCACAACATAAAGTATATTACTTATTTCGTGAAATACTCGTAATAAACTTATAACGATCACCACGATAAATACATTTCACATATTCTAACGGTAATTCACCCTCTGCATATGACCATTGCCTCATTACAAGTACAGGCGCCTTTTTAGGAATATGCAAATGATCAGCCTCATTATCTGTTGCAATGGATGCTTCAATTGCTTGCGTAGCACGAATAAGTTTAAAACCTAACTTTTGCTCCAAATGTTCGTATAAAGATTGTTGCAAAATTTCTTCGTTAATATCTTTTACAAGAGTTGGCGACAAATATGTCGTCTCAAAAGCAATCGGCTCATCATCAGCTAAACGAATACGTCTCACTTCATAAACCGATTCTCCTTCTTGTATTCTAAGCCGGTCTGCTATTTTAGCAGTAGCAGGAACTAAGCCGAAACTTAATAATTGACTGCTTGGTTTCAGACCACGAGAAAGCATATCTTCTGTAAATCCCGTCATCCCTTGCAGCTTTTGCTCCACTTTTGGAAGTTGAACAAACGTTCCAATTCCACGTTTTCGATATAAATAGCCTTGTTCCACTAAGTTATTAATTGCCTGTCTGATTGTCATGCGACTTACTTCGAACTTATCACAAAGTTCATTCTCAGATGGAATTTTATCTCCCGGCTTCCATTCACCGTCCTCAATTAGCTGTTTCACCCACTCTTGAATCTGATAATAGATCGGAAATGGTGAATATTTGTCGATGTTCATCAGCAATCGCCTCACTGCATAAAGATAGAGCTTCTGGGTCAGCGATTACGGTTACATTCGGATGACGTTGCAGAATTGTAGCAGGACACGCTTCGCTATATTCACCTTGCAATAATTCCTTAATTGCTTCTGCTTTTTTCGGTCCCATAGCAATAAGTAGAATTTGCTTCGCTTTCATGATGCTCCCAATCCCCATTGTAATTGCATGAGTTGGCACATCTTCTTCTTTTTCGAAGAAACGAAGGTTTGCTTGGCGAGTAGACTCTGTTAATTCTACAATGTGAGTTGGAGAATCAAAAGCTGTTCCTGGCTCGTTAAATCCGATGTGACCGTTTTCACCGATTCCAAGAATCTGTAGGTCAACTGGGTTAGCTGCTAGAATGTGTTCATAGCGCTTACATTCTTCTTCTAAATCACTTGCCATCCCATTTGGTACATAAGTTTCTTTAAATGGAAGATAGTCAAACAACTGTTCTTGCATAAAGTAATAATAGCTATTTTTATCTTCATTTGGTAAATTTACGTACTCATCTAAGTTTACAGTGGTTACACGGCTTGTATCAAGTTTATTTTTTCGCATTTCTGCATAAATCCCCAGTGGAGAGCTTCCTGTAGCCATTCCTAGTGTTGGTTTTTCTTTTGAGTTTATAACTTCTTCAATTAATTTATAGCCTGCTTCTGCTAATTCTTCTGAAGTTTTTACAACAAGAATATCCATCTATTTACTTCCCTTCTTTCATATGGATTCCTAATCGAACTGTATCATATACATGTAAATCTTCTGTCATGACAACAAAATCTGCATCTTTACCTACCGCTAATGCACCTTTTCTATTTAATCCAAATTCTTCCGCTTGGTTAACTGATGTCATAAGTACAGCATCCTCAATTGAACATCCTGTAAATTCAATTACATTTCGGAACGCTTGGTCCATTTTCAAAATACTACCAGCTAACGTTCCATCTTCTAATCGAGCACTACCATCTTTTACATGTACAGGCTGTCCGCCAAGTTCATATAATCCATCTTCTAGACCCTTTGCACGCATTGCGTCAGTAATAACACTTACTTTTTTCGGACCTTTTAATTTATATGCCAGTTTCACCATATCTGGGTGAATGTGAATACCATCTGTAATAATTTCAACCATTACATCTGGATTTAATAACACATGACCAACAACCCCTGGTTCACGATGATGTAAACCTCGCATTTGATTATATAAATGTGTTGCGTGTGTAATTTTTCTGTTTTTTAATTGTGCTTCAATTGCATCTGTATGTCCCATTGTGCCAACAACACCAGTTTCAGCAAGATACTCTTCAAATTCTTCCGCCCCTTCTTCTTCTGGTGCATATGTGACTAATTTAATTAAATTGCCACTTACTTCTTGCCATTGTTTAAATTGTTCAATATTGGCAGGAACAATATGTTCAAGAGGTTGTGCTCCCGCACGTTTTTTTGAAACATATGGTCCTTCTAAGTGAATATATTCAAAATGTGCTCCTTTTTCTTTCGCTTCTTTTGCAGCACTTAATGCCGCTTCAATTGCTTCTGGAGCTTGTGTCATTGTTGTTGGGAAGTAAGTTGTAACTCCTTCTTTTAACATTTCTTTACCAAGAGTTACTAAACCATCACTATTTGCATCCATCGCATCAATATCGTATCCACCATGAATATGAACATCAATCATACCCGGAATCACAATTTTTCCTTCTGCATCAAAAACAGTTTCATTTTCTTGTGATACATATTGAGCCATCAAACCAATTTCTTTAATTGTTTCTGCGTAACGAATAAATCCTCTTTCCATTACTTCTTGGCCTGTATAAACTTTGGCATTGATGACAACTTGCGTTTTCATTTTCATCGATCCTTTCCCATGAAATACCTACTTGTTATTAGTACCTATTTGTCTAATTCCATCTTAATATACACACGAGTAGTTGTCTATACATTTAAATGGAAATTTCCTCTTCTTTCGGTAAAAAAGGAAATTTATTTGTTTTCTTCTTTAATTATAATATATATTATTCTTTTTTTCCAAAAGGAGACAATGAACCTTTTATGCAAGTTAATCATAATCCTTTATTTTCATTTCCCTGCTCAGCATTTATAGGTTCTTAACTACTTCTCTACTTTAACAGTGGAAGCGGTATATTTGACCATATTGAAATATGCTCCCCGTCTGTCTCCATCTCCACTGTTCGTTTATTTGTTCCATACACCATTACACCACATCTTTTCAATCTCTTTACCACACTTTGATGAGGATGACCATATGGATTTTTGCTACCGTAAGAAAGAATAGCAAATGAAGGATCCACCCTTTTCAAAAATACTTCGCTCGTTGATGTGTATGAACCATGATGACCTACTTTTAATACATCTGCATGTACATCATACTGCTTTAATATTTTATTTTCAGTTTGTATATCAGCATCTCCCATTAATAAAAAATCAGCCTTACCATATCGAATCTTTAGAACAATGGAGGATTCATTATTTTCATCCTTTGATTTTCCATTGTTTAACACTTGAATGGACACATGGGGATCTACTGGGATATGTTGTCCTTGTTTTACACGAACAAACGGAATTCCTCTCTTTTTAATATTGCTTCTATACGTATGATATGTAAAAGAACTATACGTTTTCCCACTATCTAATACAAGCGATACCGGCATTTGTTCTATAATTGGAATAAGTCCGCCTATATGGTCCATATCTGGATGAGTCCCTACTACTACGTCTAAATGGTTAATTCCCTTTTCAATTAATTTTTGAATAATTTCTTCTCCCGCTTCATAAGGACCCCCATCAATTAACATCGTTTGACCATTCGGTAAAGTAATTAGCGTGGCATCACCTTGTCCTACCTTAAAAAAACTCACTTTCATTTTTCCTAAATGTGGACGTTGCACAGCAAAAGAAGACGCAGTATGAACAGACATCATATATCTTTTAGCAGATGTGCTGTTTAATGAACAGCATAATAAAACAGAAACTAGCAATAGAATAATCCGTACGCCTTTCATAATTCGTCTCCTTTTTTTCATTTAGTATGACACGCTGTGTATTTCATATACAAAAAAAGCTTAGCGAAGTGCTAAGCTTTCATTTTGATAATTCCTGCAAGGAACCAAAGAATAGGTCTGCTTCATTCATTTGTTCATTCTCCTCTGAAAGAACAGGTAAATCATCTAATGTTTGCAATCCGAACGTATCTAAAAACTCTTTTGTCGTGCCATATAAAATAGGACGCCCTGGCCCTTCAGCTCTGCCAATTTCTTTGATAAGTAAGTGTGAAACTAGTGTTTGTAATGCTCTGTCCGTTTTCACACCACGAATCTCTTCCATTTCCGTTCTTGTAATTGGCTGACGATAAGCAACAATCGCCAATGTTTCAAGAGCTGCCTGAGAAAGAGAAGCTGCCGTTGGTGCATCCATTAACTTTTGATAATATAGCGCATGTTCTTTTTTGGTTACTAGACGGTACACTTTCGCAAATTGTACAATTTGTAATCCTCGCTGCAGCCCTTCCCATTCTTTTTGCATCTCTTCAACCATTTGAACTACATTTTTCACTTCAATTTCAAGTACTTTTGCAATTTGTTCTGGATAAATCCCTTCATCCCCAGCAACAAATAGAAGTCCTTCAATAATTGCCATTCTTTCTTTTCTTTCCAATGTACAATCTCCTTTCTCATACCTTTTCCTCACCAAAAGTACCCATAAAAAAAGCCGAATCACAATAAATTGCGTCCGGTTCAACATTCCTTTTATCGTTCCAAACGGTGCGGCAAAACTTTAATTAGATCGTGACAAAAAGATTTCATCAAAATTTTGCTCTTGTTCAATAACAATTTGTTGATTTTTCATAAGCTCAAGTATAGCTAAAAATGTTACCACCATTACTTCACGCTCTTCATCAGCAAATAAATCATAAAAACTTTGACGCCCACTTACTGTATCTAATTGCTGTAAAATATCAGTCATACGCTGTTCAATTGATATTTCCTGACGAGTAATCCGCGTTGTTACTGGACGCTGTGATTTTTTACGGCGTATAAGTTTTTGAAACGCTGCTAACATGTCATATAGCGTAACATCTAGAGGTAAATTCGTCTCCTCTTCCTGCTGAAACGATGTAAAATCGATTGGTGGACGTGTATACAGCTGTGCTCTTTCTTGTTCTCTCTCTTTTAACTCAGTAGCAACTTGCTTATATTTTTTATATTCAATTAACCGCTCCATTAACTCTTGACGAGGGTCATCTATAAAGTCTTCACCATTATCATGTACATCTTCCTCTTGTTTCGGTAACAACATCTTACTTTTAATTTGCAATAGCGTTGCAGCCATCACCAAATACTCACTTGCAACATCTAATTGTAATTCTTTCATCGTATGAATGTAAGATAAATATTGCTCTGTAATTTCCGCTACAGGAATATTGTATATATCAATTTCATAGCGATGAATTAAATGTAACAATAGATCTAAAGGCCCTTCAAAAGCCTCAACTTTAAAATTATATTGCACAAAACATCCCACCACATTTTTTCTATAACAACATAAGTATAGAGCATACTTATGTTCTATCCAACCTTTTTGAGAAATTTAATTTAAAATAGACACCTGCCCATGCAATAATGCCCACCTCTTCATATGATAACAGTGTAGTAAGAACAATGTAGGAGGTACAAAAACTATGAGCCATTTTGATTGTGGTTTTCACGGCGGTTTCGCTTTACTTGTTGTACTATTTATTTTATTAATCATTGTAGGAGCGGCTTGCTTCTGCTAATGCAGACTGTAGTAAACGGCTAGAGAACTTCTCTAGCCGTTTACTACTTATATGATAAACTGTACATAAAACCGTTAGACAGGAGCGAAAAAGATGTATCCTAAAGCATACATACAGTTTTTAATTCATTTTCACGGAGACTACGATTATTTTGAATGTCATGAGGTGCTAGAGGAGCATTGGAAATTAAAGCCACGAGGAGATCGTGATAACTACTGGGTTGGTTTCATTCAAATTGCCGTTTCTTTATACCATCAAAGACGATCAAATTGGAATGGTGCGGCAAAAATGATGAAAAGCGCAATTTCCATCTTAGAAAAAGAACGTGATCACATAAATTCATTAGGACTAAATGATCAACAACTTTTATCTTTACTCCAAAAACAATTACAGTCTATTCTTGCAAAAGCAACTTTTACACCTATATTTTTACCTTTTTCAGATGCCGCTTTAGAAAACAAATGCGTACAATTATGCTCTGAAAATGGCCTCCCTTGGAAAAATATTCATTCTCTACCTAGTGAATATATTATCCACAAGCACACATTGCGTAATCGAGACGCTATCATTTTCGAGCGAAACGAACAACTAACAAAAAGAAAGCAGAGATGATTACATTTCCATCTCTGCTTTCATGAATGTATATTTTGTTCAAATCCCTTACATTTTTCGCAAAAACTAGCTGTTTGCTCATTCCCACAAATTGTAACACCATGAAACTTATCTTTTAATTCTTGAACCATCTTTGTCCCAATTCCCATATGACGATGAGATGGATTCACACTAAGATGTTGAATTTCTAATACATGATCTTCCTTTTTAATAACCCCAACTATCCCAACAAAATCATCATTTTGTTTCCACAAATACAATTGCCAATTGTCTTTTGTATCATATTCTTTCATTGTCAATTGTAATGTTTTCACATCTTTTTCAGTTGGCATAAAAGAAAGAAGCCCCATTGCAATCTTTTCATAACTTTTTTTAAAACGAATTAACATAAACCTTATCCCTTCTTAGCAAAAGTTACAAACCATTTATCCCCTTAACCACTATTTCTATATCATATCTATTTTACAATATTTTCACTATAGTGAGAAGGGCTGTCAAAGCAACTTGATAATCATACAAAGAGAAATCCGGAAAGTCAACTGTACATAAACTCATTAATCATACGAAACTCTACCATATTCTATGTATGTTTGCGAAAGACCGTTCTCAGCATAACATCATTTTAATGTAAAAAAATTCGTCCTCCCACTTTATCATTTACTGCATGTTACCCTCCAATTCCTGTTTGTAAAATAAAAAATCTCCAATTGATAATGAGCAACTTATTTTTTGCAAACAAAAAAAGAGAGCTAACTAGCTCTCTTTAACTTATTCTTCCCAAACTTTAACTTCTTTCATTACATCGCCTTGACGCATGTTTAATACTGTTTCAATTCCGCTTGTAACTTTACCAAATACAGTATGTACACCATCTAAATGTGGTTGCGGCTCATGAACGACGAAGAATTGGCTACCACCTGTATTACGGCCAGCGTGTGCCATAGAAAGTGATCCAACAACATGTCTGTGAGGGTTTCCTTCAGTTTCACATGGAATAGAATAACCAGGGCCACCTGCACCTGTTCCTGTTGGGTCTCCACCTTGGCTTACAAAACCAGGAATAACGCGGTGGAATGTAACACCATCATAAAATCCTTTGTCCGCTAATTTTTTAAAGTTTTCTACTGTTTTTGGTGCTTCCTCTGCGAAAAATTCTAATTCGATTTTTTCACCATTTTCCATTAATATGTATCCTAAAGTTTTCATACGTATATGTCTCCTTTCAACTATCTCAGCACTATATTACCATATTCATGCCCAGAAACAAAAAGAATCCGACAATCTTCATACTTCTTTTTTGAAATCTAGAAGAAGACAGATGACAAATACGAAAAATGTACTATAATAACTTTGTTGCCCGAAAATTCCAGAAAGAGAAAGGGAGCGATTTTTCGTGAAAACGAAATTATTAGCTCTGCTATTAGCTGTTACGGTATTTATGATTCCAACAGCTTCATTTGCAGACATAATTGAGGGAGAATCAATTGTTACATTAGGAGAAAATTTATCTGAACAACAAAAGCAAGATCTTTTGAAAGAAATGAAAGCACCAAAAGATGCACAAGTTATTACTGTATCTAATGCCGAAGAACATAAATTTCTAGAGGGTATCGTTCCGAAATCACAAATTGGTACGAAAGCTATTTCCTCTTCTATGATTACGTACACAAAACCAGGATCTGGTCTTATTGTACGAACGAAAAACATCAATTGGGTAACAGATGCAATGTACACAAACGCGTTAATTACAGCAGGTGTGAAAGATGCTGAGATTCAAATCACAGCGCCATTTAAAGTATCAGGAACAGCTGCTTTAACAGGTTTAATGAAAGCTTACGAAACAACATCGAAAAAAGAAATTCCTGATGAAGTAAAAAAAGTAGCCAATGAAGAAATGGTACAAACGGCGAAACTTGGTGACAAAATCGGTGAGGACAAAGCTGTTCAACTTGTCACAAAAGTAAAAGAAGAAATTGCTAAAGAGCAGCCAAAAACAACAGAAGATTTACGTACACTGATCAAAAAAGTCGCCGATCAGCTTGGTATTACGTTAACAGATGAGCAATTAGATAGCTTAGTTTCACTATTTGATAAAATGAAAAATTTAAATATTGACTGGAACCAAGTTAGTAGCCAATTAAATAAAGCGAAAGATCATGTTTCAGCCTTCTTAGGGTCTGAAGAAGGACAAGGATTCCTAGATAAAGTAAAAGATTTCTTCTCCAGTATCATTGATTTTATTAAATCGTTGTTTAAGTAAGAAAAAGCTCGTCATTGACGAGCTTTTTCTATATAAATCCAAATTAAAACCCGACATAACCCCTTTCTTTTTGGGGGGAAAGAGGATCCGCCGATGCATAGAAGCGGTTAGATCCTCTTCCTATTCCATGCCAAGTGAAAACAAAAAGGGAAAAAGAGTGCAGGTCACTTTTTG
>NZ_JBALQK010000007.1:0-7395 GCF_036965845.1 Bacillus sp. JJ1127
CTTTCTTTTTAGATGGGAGAGAGGATCTGGCCATGCATAGAAGCGGTCAGGGCCTATTTCTGTCCCGCGCGAAGTAAAAACAGAAAGAGCAAACGAGTGTAGGTTACTTTTTGTTCTGCATGGCAGGGGTTTAGATGTCGAAAAATGAAAATGGGTTTATATAGAAAGGTAAAGAGTACTAGATGAGAAAAACTAGAATCATTGGCGTTATTGGTATCATCTTACTTACATATTATGCTTTGCATAGCACACCTGCTCTTGCAGTTCGGACCGCGCTATTTTTTGAGGGACACCCAATTGTTGCTGTGACAGGAGAAGTTACGAAGGAAAGAGATATCAAAAAAGAAGCGGTGCCAGCTGCATATCAAACGTTATATGGTAAAGAAGAGAATGAATTCGAACATTATTTCTTTCCTCATGTACGAGCACATGGATCAGGGATCGATATGCTAAGTGCCTGCGTGAAAAAGAAATGGTTTTTCTATAAAGCAGAGCTCGGATGTTACTAAATATAGAAAAAATACGCTGATATTGGAGTGGAGGATAATTTATGTCAACTTATAATAAGCTAGTAAGGGATCGTGTTCCAGAGAAAATTTTAATGTCTGGAAAAACATATACAGCGCAAAAGCTAACTGGTCAAGCATACATACAAGCATTAGCAAAAATCGGAACAGAAGAAATTCGTGAATTTGCTTCTATGAAAGAGCGGGAACACGCATTAGATTCACTGGCGGATGCATTAGAAATTATCATATCATTAGCGCGTGCAGAGGGCGCAACATTTGAAGATATCGAGCGCATTCGCAAACAGAAAGAAGCAGAGCGCGGCGGATTCCAAAAAGGAATTTATTTGCTGGACGTTTCGGAGGAATAGTTTCATAGATAAAAAAGCACAGCTTCTTTGGAAGAGCTGTGCTTTTTATTCGTGTACTTTTACCCGTTTTAATTTCCCTGCAAACAGACTAGTGATAAAAAATATAGCTGTTAATGCCCATCCAATTGTAATGGAAGTAGCAGTGTGAATGGCATACGAAACTTGTAAACATAGTAAAGATGCTAAAAACCAAATGAGTGCAATTTGTACATGTTTTTTCGTTAATTTCATTTTGATATCCCTTTATTACTTCAGTATGTTCTAAAATATATTTTACCATAATTATGAAATTAATAATAAAAAATGTCACTTTACCCATAAGTTGACCGCATTTGGAAGCATTAGTTGATCAGAAAACACTTATTTTTATAGGCGATTATCTAATTATCTAACGGAATTGGAAGCATAAATTGGCCTTGAGTTAATGATTAACCCATAAGCTGGCCGTTAGTTTATGTGGAATTTTATACATATGGAGTAAAGGAAATAAAGACAATGATTCCTTTTAACCACTGATATAATGGGATGAATAAGAAACTGCATACGTAGGTGAAGAGGATGTTTCACAGAATGTTGATAAGCCGAGGATTGTTGATGAGGAGAACTTCTGATAATGATGCGTTATGTTAACCGAGTATGTATACCATATACAGGTTTTTAAGATAGGTTTTCCAATAAGCAATCACGAACTATTAATAAAGAAAATTTCACTTTAAGGAGGAACTTAATGAAATTAAAGATATTTTTTATAAGTTTATTAGTAATATTCAGTATAGCATGCGTATTCTTTGTACAAAAAAAGGATGTCATTTTTCAAGAAGGAAATCCGATACCATTCGCAATTGCTATGTCAAAGATGATCCTTACAGATAAGAATATAATGGAAGTACAAACTGACGATACTCCCTATACCTATTTAGTAAAACGAGGAGAACTAGAGCCTTATATTGAAATGAGAGAAAAAGATGGATGGGAATTTTTAGAAAGAGATATATACGCAAATTCTCTAACTTTCCAAAAAGGAAATATAACAGAGAGCGTTCCTTACAGATATTTCACACGGTATTATACAATCATTGATTCCCAATATTAATAGATACATTGACTTCCACTTTCGCATGTTATATTAACTAAATTAGCTTAAGATTAAATCATTGGAGGAAAAAGTATGAAAAATAAAATACCTCTAATAACATTCATTTTAGCTGCTTTATTTGTAGCTGGAGGTTTTGCATTCTTCTACTGGATCAAAACATTCCCATTCAACTAAAGAAACCTAACTACCAATAACGAGAATTATGTAACCTACTAATGATAGCCTATTGAGGTATCTTTTTTTGTTGTATGCATATTAGAAGCATAAGTTTACCGCAAGCTAAAGGAAGCATAAGTTGACCAAAACGGCCATCTT
Organism: Bacillus sp. JJ1127; assembly: GCF_036965845.1. Classification (NCBI taxonomy): domain Bacteria; kingdom Bacillati; phylum Bacillota; class Bacilli; order Caryophanales; family Bacillaceae; genus Bacillus; species Bacillus sp. JJ1127. The sequence continues at coordinate 2,289 of NZ_JBALQK010000007.1, forward strand.
ATGCTTCTTTTCACAAGAAACCTACAGAAATCTCATATTAGTAGAGGTTTTGTGATAATTTCTGTATACTGAATATTAGAAAAATAAAGTAGGGGGAAGTACAGTGACACATCATGCAAAAGAAACAATGGAACTCATTAAACAGCTTGTTTCCATTCCAAGTCCGTCTGGAAACACAACGAAGATTATCAACTTTATTGAAAACTATGTAAAAGAATGGAATGTAGAAACAAAGCGTAACAATAAAGGTGCTCTTATTTTAACGTTAAAAGGAAAGAATGACGCGCAGCATCGTTTATTAACGGCACATGTTGATACATTAGGGGCAATGGTGAAAGAAATTAAATCTGACGGTCGTCTTCGCTTATCGATGATTGGCGGATTTCGCTGGAATTCTGTTGAAGGAGAATATTGCGAGATTGAAACAGCAAGCGGAAAAACGTATACAGGGACAATCTTAATGCATCAAACATCTGTCCATGTCTACAAAGATGCAGGGGAAGCGAAACGAGATGAAAAAAATATTGAAGTCCGCATTGATGAACGTGTATCTTCAGCCGATGAAGTTCGTGAATTAGGCATCGAAGTAGGCGATTTTGTTTCATTTGATCCGCGCGTTCAAATTACGGAGAGTGGTTACATAAAATCACGTCATTTAGACGATAAAGTAAGCGTAGCAATTCTACTCAAATTAATTAAAAGATTGCAAGACGAAAATACGACATTGCCATATACAACACACTTCTTAATTTCTAATAATGAAGAGATTGGTTATGGTGGGAATTCTAATATTCCAGAAGAAACTGTAGAATACTTAGCAGTTGATATGGGAGCGTTAGGAGATGGACAGGCGTCGGATGAATATACAGTATCCATTTGTGCGAAAGACTCTAGCGGTCCATATCATTACGCTTTACGTAAGCACTTAGTTGACCTTGCTAAAACGAACAATATCGAATATAAAGTAGACATCTATCCATATTACGGATCAGATGCATCCGCTGCCATTCGAGCAGGATTCGACGTGAAACACGCACTAATCGGTGCAGGGATTGATTCTTCTCATGCGTTTGAGCGTACACATGAGAGTTCCATTGCGCATACAGAAGCACTTGTTTATGCGTATGTGTTATCACAAATGATAGAAGAATAAATGATTTTTGGAAAAGTGATTGGTATTTACATATCAATCACTTTTTTTTGTTTTATTATGTGTAAAAAGACTATGAAAGTAAAATTCAATAGCTTTCATTCTAAAATCAATCGAAAAAGGTTTTCTAATCCTCCCCATAAAAAATCCCATCCATAATAAACAGTAACTTTCTTTCAACTGTCTACTATGAGGAGATAATACCACAATTCTTAAAGAGCCTTTTAGAAATTGATATGTAACTAGTGGTAGTGTAGAGAGTTTAGAGAAGAGTGTGAATCAGTCAGATCCCTAGGGTGTGGTAGCCGATGGTTAAAATTCTAATGTGTGAAAAATACGTAATGATTAAAGACATATCTCTTTCAATCATTACGTATTTTTTGTATAAATAAACAAATTTTAACAAATAAGAACATAATATCATTAAATTCGTATATAATAAAAATAATACGTATTAAACAGAGAAAGGGAGAGCTGGATGAGCATAAAGAAGACAGTGATGGGTGGAATACTCGGAGTAACAACGTTATTAGGAGCAGGAGTAGCACAAGCGGAGGAAGTAAAATTTAATGATGTGCCAAAGGGTCATTGGTCTGAAAAAGCCATTGACCAGTTGGCAAAAGATAATATTTTTAAAGGATACGGAAACGGACAATTTGGCTTTGGAGATAACATTACGCGTGGACAAGTGGCATCGTTAGTAAATCGTTATCTAAAATTAGAAGTAGAAGATGAGCAGAAAAAGATGTTTAGTGATAGTAAGAATCATATGTTTGAAAAGGATATTGAAGCAGTAGGACAGGCAGGAATTATGGGTGGGGATGGATCTGGTGAGTTTCGTCCAGATGATGTATTAACTCGATATGAGATGGCGGTTGTGTTACGAAATGCATTTGAGCTACATGCAGATGTAATCAATCGTGATAAGCATGGGTTTACAGATGTACCGAAAGAGCATTGGGCAGCGGCGTATGTAAAAGCACTTGCAGATGCAGGGGTTTCGAAAGGAGACGGAGCAGGGAACTTCATGGGGGATGATGTAGTAAAACGTGAACAATATGCACAGTTTTTACACAATGCGATGGAAGTAAAGAAGGAAGAGAATCAAGGAGGAACAGGTGGAGAGGTAAAACCGCCTGTAGTAGATCCTGGTGAAAACAAGGATAAAAAGGACGTACCAGAAGTGTATGTAGATGCAAAGTTAGGTAAATTTGCAGATGATTTAAAGAGTGAGGGATATAAGAAAGTAACAGGTGATAAAGGTATTACGTATTATGAAAAAGGAAACCTTGCTGTATATGTTTCGAAAGATCAAGATAGTTTTGTACAGTTTATCTACAAAGGAGACAATAATAAGGAAGAGTTAGTAAGTAATTTAGATAATTTACTAGGTAAGTTACAGAAGCAAGGATTTGAGTTTGATATGGGTAAAACAAAAGAGTACGTAATGAGCATGTTAAACGGAAGTGATGAAGTTCACTTACAAGATGAGCATGTAAGGGTGTATAAGCGTAGTGGCAATGGCGTAGTTGTATTGTTTAAGAAGTAATAGGTGAGTGGACAGAAAAAAACGATAAATTATTATCGTTTTTTTCTATTTATAGCATTAATAAAATGATGATAGAACATAAAGAGAAGGATTCCCTCTTTTAAATGACTCCTATCATGCAATCCTTTAAGGGTGTTTCTTTCAGAAGGATAATCGTAATTGTGAAATGACGTTGACAAAAGCTTGTATAAAGCCTTTGTTAAACAGTAGAACCATTGTTGTAGCATCAGATCATCTCTAATAATAGCTAGTTAGGCATTTAGTATAATCCATGTTGTAATAAAATTAATATATAGCTCTAGGGGACAGGGAGTGTAGGGATGAAAGAGATTAATCAGATTGTGGGAGAGAATATAAGGGGATTTCTGGATGTAACTTTAGAATAAAGTTTGATTAAATTATTACTAGTAACCTTGATTTAGAGACAAGTCTAAAGGGCATGTTTTGAAAAAAGTTTATTCAAAATGGAGTCTTCTTATTTACCATAACATACGGGTTTGTGAGGTGTTTTTGATCAACCTTTATTTATAATATTGAGAATACACGTTTACTAGATAATCTTAATATTGTAAAATATTAGGGTTGGTATAATGTGGTTAATTAATAAAAGAAATATTTTATAACGATTGTTATTAATAGATTTTGAGGGGGAGAAACAATTTTATGAAGTATGGGAAACTGGCAGCAGGGATTCTAGCAGTAACTTTATTTTCTTATCCAGTAAGTAGTTCAGCAGCGGAAAAGAATTTTCCGGATGTACCGGGCTGGGCGCAAAATTCGGTTAACTATTTAGTTGAGAAAAATGCACTTGACGGGAAACCAGACGGAACATTTGCACCATCTGAAAAAATTGATCGAGGATCAGCAGCAAAGCTAATCGCGATGGTACTAGGTTTAGAGATTAATCAAGATGCAAAACCATCTTTTCAAGATTCACAAAAGCACTGGGCAGCTCCTTACATTGCAGCGGTAGAAAAAGCAGGTGTGATTAAAGGTGATGGTAAAGGCAACTTTAATCCAGCAGGCACCATTAATCGTGCTTCTATGGCATCTATGCTTGTAGAGGCGTATCAATTAAATAATAAAATCATTGGTGACTTACCAACGCAGTTTAATGATTTAAAAGACCATTGGGGCGAGAAGCTGGCTAATACTTTAGTTGCTTTAGATATTTCTAAAGGAACGGGTGACGGCTGGAAACCAGATGGTATTGTTACACGTGCAGAAGCAGCCCAATTTATTGCACAAGCTGATATGGCAAAAAATGATACATCAAAAAGAATGTACATGAATAGGAACTTCATTACATATCATCAGCCATCATTATCATCAGGCATCACATCCAATCAACATGCTCCGCAAATGATTGTGGTGAAAGAACAACGAGAAGACGGCTGGATGAAGATTGCAACGGATAAAGGAGATAAGTGGACGCCTTTAAATGAGAAACAAGAGTATATCGATGGTACATTTACTGCATATCAAGAAGCGTCTCATGGTTCTAAAGTATTAGGGAAATATGACGCACAAAATGTAACGATTATCGAAGAAAACGGAAGTTGGGTTCGTATTCGTACATATGCTGGTTTCCAATGGGTTGATAAAAATCAGTTGAACCCGCCGAAACAAGCGAATTTCTTAGAAGGAAAAGCGATTATTATTGATCCAGGTCATGGTGATCCTGATCCAGGTAAACCAAGTGTATATATGGAAGAAAGTAAAATCGTATTAGATACATCTAAACGAGTACAGGCATTGTTTGAGAAAAAAACACCGTTTACTGTATTGTTAACACGTAATGGCGATGCAAGACCGGGAGTGAGTGCCCCAGATTCTTTGAAAAAACGAGTAGAATTTGCTCAAGCGAATAAAGGGGATATCTTTGTAAGTATTCATGGTAATGCTTATAATGGACAAGCAAATGGAACGGAAACATTCTACTATAACTCAAAAACAAAAGGAACAAATCCATATGTAGAAGACAGCCGCATGCTAGCACAAAAAATTCAAGATCGTCTTGTAGTGGCACTTGAAACACGTGATAGAGGTGTACAACATAAAGATCTATACGTTACTCGTGAAAATACAATGCCGTCTGTATTAACAGAGCTAGCATTTGTTGATAATAAGATAGAGGGTGAAAAACTATCTACTCCAGAGTGGAGACAACGTGCTGCGGAAGCGATTTACGCTGGTATTTTAGACTATTATGAGTGGAAAGGTAATGACGTTTCTTCTTACCGTTAATAATAGATTTGTAGAATAGCAATAAAAAAAGAGATTGTTCAGGGATTTTTGGACAATCTTTTTTTGTTGACCAAAATTTGTTCAATTTAATATATAAATACACTTTAATTTTTCGATACCTAAATCCCTGCCATGCAGAATGAAAAGTAACCTACACCCGT
>NZ_JBALQK010000007.1:7517-9379 GCF_036965845.1 Bacillus sp. JJ1127
CTATGCATGGCCAGATGCTCTCATCCACCTAAAAAGAAAGAGGTTTTTATGACGGTTTTTTAACTTTTATTTGTATATAAACATTTCCTAATTAAGCATTTTCTGTAATAAACATTTAATATTTATTATTTAATATGCGTATTTACTCTAGAGTTATAATGCCATACAATAATTTAGGTACTATTAAATAGTAGAATAGTAGAGGGATAATAAATATTTAATTTTTTATTGTTTAATAGAACATAGTTTCATAATGAACAGGTATGAGAGGAGAAAAATTTAATGAAATACGGAGTAATCGCAGCAGGGATTCTAGCAGTCAACTTATTAGCGTATCCATTAAGTAGTTCAGCAGCGGAAAAGAATTTTCCGGATGTACCGAGCTGGGCGCAAGATTCGGTTAACTATTTAGTTGGGAAAAATGCACTGGACGGAAAACCAGACGGAACATTTTCACCATCTGAAACAATTGATCGAGGATCAGCTGCAAAGCTAATCGCGGTGGTACTAGGTTTAGAAATTAATCCAAATACAAAACCATCTTTCCAAGATTCACAAAACCACTGGGCAGCTCCTTACATTGCCGCGGTAGAAAAAGCAGGTGTGATTAAAGGTGATGGTACAGGGAACTTTAATCCATCAAGCACCATTAATCGTGCTTCTATGGCATCTATGCTTGTAGAGGCTTATAATTTAAATAATAAAATCATTGGTGACTTACCAACGCAGTTTGATGATTTAAAAGGACATTGGGGCGAGAAGCTAGCTGATACTTTAGTTGCTTTAGGTATTTCTAAAGGAACAGGTGATGGCTGGAACCCAGATGGTATCGTTACGCGTGCAGAAGCAGCTCAATTTATCGCACAAACTGATATGGGAAAAGCAGATACATCAAAAAGAATGTATATGAATAGAAACTTTATCACATATCATGAGCCATCATTATCATCAGGTATCACATCCAGTCAACATAGTCCGCAAATCGTTGTAGTGAAAGAACAACGAGAAGACGGATGGATGAAGATTGTAACGGATAAAGGCGATAAATGGACGCCTTTAAATGAGAAACAAGAGTATATCGATGGCACATTTACTACATATCAAGAAGCGTCTCATGGCTCTAAAGTATTAGGGAAATATGACGCACAAAACGTAACAGTGATTGAAGAAAGCGGAAGCTGGATTCGTATTCGTACATATGCTGGTTTCCAATGGGTTGATAAAAGTCAGTTGAACCCGCCGAAACAAGCGAATTTCTTAGAAGGAAAAGCAATTATTATTGATCCGGGTCACGGCGGTGTAGATCCTGGCCACGAAGGCGTAGACATGGATGAAAGTAAAATTGTATTAGACACATCTTTACGCGTACAGAAATTATTTGAGAAGAAAACACCATTTACTGTATTGCTAACGCATGATACTGACACAAGACCAGGAACAGATGCAAAAGATTCTCTGAAAAAACGTGTAGAATTTGCTCAAGCGAATAAAGGGGATATTTTTGTAAGTATTCATGGCAATGGTTATAACGGAAGTGCTCAAGGTACAGAGACTTACTACTACAAATCAGCAACGACAGCAACAAACCCACATGTAGAAGAAAGTCGTGTACTAGCAGAGAAAATTCAAGATCGTCTTGTAGCAGCACTTGGAACACGCGATAGAGGTGTAAAAGAAGGCGATTTATATGTAATTCGTGAAAATACAATGCCAGCTGTATTAACAGAACTTGCATTTGTAGACAACAACGTAGACGGTGCGAAACTATCTTCACCAGATGGAAGACAGCGTGCTGCCGAAGCAATTTACGCTGGTATTTTAGACTATTATGAGTGGAAAGGTAATGACGTTTCTTCTTACCG
>NZ_JBALQK010000008.1:0-10357 GCF_036965845.1 Bacillus sp. JJ1127
TCGAAAAATTAAAATGGATAGTGGGTAATCTCACTTTTCTTTTTGATGTTTATTGAGAATAAATCTCATTTTGTTAAATATACGTTGTTGGTTAGGATGGTTGAGGGATGGAAGCAAGCGCGAGGAGTATAGAGCAACAAGAAATGAATGTCAAAGAGGTTAAGAGTAGACCGCTCATTGCTTCTATTATTTTAATAGCGGGCACAATTTTATTAGCTTTAAGCATGGCTGTTTCTATTTCATTTGGAGCAGCAGATATTAGTTTGAAGACTGTATGGCAAGCTGTCTTTCAGTTTGATGGGTCTTTAACACATCACAATGTTATTTGGGAGCTTCGTATGCCTAGAGCAATTGGTGGCGTGGTCGCAGGTGCTTTTTTAGCTGTATCAGGTGCAATTATGCAAGGGATGACGCGAAATCCACTCGCATCGCCATCATTAATGGGGATTACTGATGGAGCTGTGTTTGGGATTGCAATTATGTATGCATTTTTCCCAAATTCGCCATATTTAATGTTTGTTATTGCTTCTTTCGTTGGAGCAGCATTTGGTGCAAGTATTGTATACGGTATTGGTGCTTCTTCACCAGGCGGATTAACACCTGTTAAGTTAGCGTTAGCTGGGGCAGCAATCAGTGCTTTACTTGGTGCTGTTTCTTCTGGAATTGCTTTGTATTTCAACCTTTCTCAAGAGGTGAGTATGTGGAATGCAGGCGGTGTTTCTGGTGTGAAGTGGGAAAGTATTGATATGTTATTGCCAATCGGAATGGTGTGTCTCGTTATAGCAATTATGATGTCGAGATACATTACAATTTTGAGTTTTGGTGAAGAAATTGCAATTGGGCTTGGTCAAAATACAACGCTTATCAAATTTATTGGAACAGTGCTTGTTCTTGTGTTAACAGGTTCAGCCGTATCAATGGCAGGATCAGTTGGATTTGTTGGACTTGTCATTCCGCACATGACGCGTTTTCTTGTTGGATCAGATTATAGGTGGGTTATTCCATGTTCAGCTGTATTAGGTGGTTTGCTAATTGAATGTGCTGATATGTTATCGCGAATTATTAATCCACCATTTGAAACACCAATCGGAGCGATTACAGCATTAATTGGTGTCCCATTCTTCCTCTACTTAGCTCGTAATGAAGGGAGAGGAAAAATGTGAGGACAAGTGTCTTAACAAAAAAGAACATTTCAATTTTAGCAATTTTAGCGGGATTAATCTTTTCCGTATTTCTGATTAGCTTAAATACGGGAACATTTAAAATACCACCAATAGATGTATTGAAATCATTGGTTGGACTAGGCGCAGAAGATCAGTCAGTTATTTTGTTTGAATTTCGTATGCCACGTATGATTATTGCTATCTTAGTTGGTTCAGCGTTAGCTGTATCAGGTGCAATTATGCAAGGCTTATCACGAAATCCACTCGCTGATCCAGGCATTATTGGTATTAACGCTGGAGCAGGATTAACGGTTGTCGTTTTCGTATATTTCTTTTTCGGAAAAGTTGGGACTGGTACGCTTTTATCTGTATTCATTCTTCCATTTTTCGCATTGGTCGGTGCCATATTAGCAGCAGTTATTATTTACGTGCTGGCATGGAAAGATGGTGTTTCATCAACTCGTTTAATACTTGTTGGTATTGCAGTTGCAGCTGGATTTGGTGCTGTTAATTTAATCTTTTCGATGAAAATGACATCCAATGACTTCCGCTTTGCAACGATTTGGTTAGCAGGTAGTTTATGGGGAACAGATTGGAAGTTTGTATTAAGTGTACTTCCATGGATGCTCATCTTTTTACCACTCGCGATTCGTAAAGCGCATGTGTTAAATGTAATGAACCTGGGAGATTCAGCAGCAGTTGGTCTTGGTATAAATGTAGAAAAAGAAAGACGTAAATTATTATTTATTGCAGTTTGTTTAGCCGGTGCATCTGTGGCGGTTGCGGGTGGAATTGGTTTTATTGGTTTAATGGCACCGCATTTAGCGAGGCGCCTTGTCGGTGGAAAACATCAAATTATGTTGCCGACAGCGGCATTAATTGGAACATTTCTGCTGCTATTTGCAGATTTGATTTCAAGAAGTGTACTAACGACGTCAGAAATACCAGTCGGCCTTGTTATCTCTGCAATTGGTGCACCATATTTCATTTATTTACTTATGAGGACAAAATAAAGGGAGGCTTTTTGTATGGCAACTTTAGCGGTTGATTCGGTATCTGTTGGCTATAATGAAGGGTTAATTATTGACGGATTATCGGTGGAAATTCCAGAAGGGAAAATTACAACGATTATTGGACCAAATGGCTGCGGGAAATCAACGTTGTTAAAAACAGCTTCTCGTATTTTGAAGGCAAAACGAGGCACTGTTTATCTTGATGGGAAAGCAATTGAGAAGCAGCCGACAAAAGAAATCGCAAAAAAAATGGCGATTTTACCACAGACTGCAGAAGTGCCAACAGGTCTTACTGTGTTTGAACTTGTTTCGTATGGCCGCTTTCCTCATCAAAAGGGATTTGGCACACTGAAAGAAGAAGACTATCGTTACATTCACTGGGCGCTTGAAGTAACTGGGATGACAGAATTTGCAAACCGTCCAGCGGAAGCTTTATCAGGTGGTCAACGTCAACGTGTATGGATTGCAATGGCTCTTGCGCAAGGAACGGATTTACTTGTGCTAGATGAACCGACAACATACTTAGACATGGCCCACCAGCTTGAAGTATTAAATTTATTGAAGAAGTTAAATCAAGAAGAAGGCCGCACGATTGTTATGGTTATCCATGATTTAAATCATGCATCTCGTTTTTCAGATCATATGATTGCATTAAAAGCTGGCAAGCTAATGAAACAAGGAACACCAGATGAAGTTATGACAAGTGAAACACTTCGTAAAGTGTTTGAAATTGAAGCACAAATTGTTCCATGTCCGGTGAACTGTAAACCGATTTGTTTAACATACGATTTAATGATGATTAATAATCAATTGCGTAAGAAAGCATAGATGAATGATTCCTCTCCTACTCTTAATAGGAGGGACCATTCTAATGGACGTTGAGCTTCTCATTCGAGATGGGAAGTTGAACGCCCGTTAGGACGGGTTGCATACAACAATTAATAAATATATAACAATTTAAGGTTGTTTGTAGTTTCTTATAGTTATATACAACTTGTAAGAGAAATATATCCAGAAGGAGTGGAAATTATGAAGAGATTCAAAGCAGCATTACTAGCAATGGTACTAGTAGTTACTTCTGTGCTATTTGCAGCTTGTTCTTCCAATAAGAAAGAAGAAAAGAAGGCGGATGCGAAGGTTGAAGAGCGCACTGTACAACATGCAAAAGGGGAAATTAAAATTCCTGCAAATCCAAAGAAAATTGCTGACCTTAGTGGTTCAACAGAAGAATTGTTAATCTTTGGCATGAAACCAATCATTACTGCAAACACAACCCAAGAAAAAATCGATGCACATATTGCTGATAAATTAAAAGGTGTAAAACCAGTTGGCTCTGCTTGGGGTGACCAAATTAACATTGAAGCAGTAGCGGCTGCAAAACCAGATTTAATTCTTGTGAACAATCGTCAAGAAAAAATTTATGATCAATTATCTAAAATTGCGCCAACAGTCATGTTAAAAACTCCACTAGATCAATGGCGTCCAAAGTTTGAAGAACTAGGTAAAATCTTCGATAAAGAAAAAGAAACAACAGCATGGTTGAAGAAATATGATGAAAAAGCAAGCAAATTACATGATAAAATCATTGCAAAAACTGGCGATGCGAAATTCATGGAAATGGCTGCATATCCAAATGCATTCCGCGTATATGGTGACTATGGTTACGGTAGCGTAATCTTCAAAGACTTACAATTACCAGCGGTTCAAGGTACACCAACTGACAAACCGCTCGTACAAGTACAAAAAGAAGCATTAATCGATTACAACCCAGATTACTTATTCGTATTTACAACTGGCGATGGTTCTCAACGCTTAAAAGAATTCCAAGAAGAAACAATTTGGAAGAACATGAACGCTGTTAAGAACAACCGCGTATTTACAATCAAGAATGAAGACCTAAACAAAGGATACTTCCCGCTTGGTAAAGAAATGGTCCTAGATGAAGTTGCTGATTTTGTTTTAGGAAAATAATAATATAAAAAAAATCACTTTTGCTTTTGTAAAGGTGATTTTCTTTATATTAGGGGAATTTATCCCGCGTTAACGGGCAGTAATACTCCCACCTCAAAATTCGTCGAAAGCAAAGAGGTTAGGTGGGAGATAAACTGTCCGTAAAAGCCCGATTGGTTCAACTAATAATCAGTGGGGATGAAGAATCCCCACTGATTAAAGTTTCACTTTATATAGTCTTTCATTTCTTTCTCTTTCCTATTTCGTTTATAATGAAGTAAGAATGCAGTAAAGAAAGGGGGATGTCAATGGTATATTTAAACGACAAACTCAGCGAAACAAAAGTGTTTAAAGACCCAGTACATAAATATGTACACGTGCGTGATCGCGTGATTTGGGATTTAATCGGAACGAAAGAATTCCAACGTCTGCGCCGTATTAAGCAGCTTGGAACGACATTTTTTACATTTCACGGTGCGGAACATAGTCGCTTTACTCATTCATTAGGTGTATATGAGATTATTCGTCGTATGATTGATGATGTATTTGATGGTAGGCCAAATTGGAATGCAGAAGATAGATTGTTATGTTTATGTGCAGCATTACTTCATGATGTTGGCCACGGCCCGTTCTCTCACTCGTTTGAAAAGGTTTTTTCATTAGATCATGAGAAGTTTACTCAAAAAATTATTGTTGGTAATACGGAAATCAATGATGTGCTAAGCCGTGTGGACCGTGAGTTTCCGCAGAAGGTGGCAGATGTCATTGCTAAGACTTCTAATAATAAATTAGCTATTAGTATGATTTCAAGCCAAATTGATGCAGATCGTATGGATTATTTATTGCGAGATGCTTATTTTACTGGCGTAAAGTATGGGAATTTTGATATGGAGCGTATGCTGCGTGTTATGCGTCCATATGGTGATCAAGTTGTCATTAAAAATAGCGGTATGCATGCTGTTGAGCATTATATTATGAGTCGTTATCAAATGTACTGGCAAGTGTATTTTCATCCAGTAACGCGGAGTGCTGAAGTGATTTTAACAAAAATTTTACACCGTGCAAAAACATTGCATGAGCAGTATTACACATTTAAGTATCACCCTGTTCATTTCTATTCTTTATTTGAAGAAGAAGTAACAGTAGAGGATTATTTAAGGTTAGATGAGAACGTAATGTATTACTACTTCCAAGTATGGCAAGATGAAGACGATCAAATTTTAAGCGATTTATGTCGTCGCTTTATGAATCGAAATCTCTTTAAATATGTAGAGTTCACAGAGAAACATGGTTTAGATAATTGGATGGAATTAAGTAGTCTATTCAAAAAGATTGGACTTGATCCAGAATACTATTTAGTTGTTGATTCAACATCGGATTTACCGTATGACTTTTATCGAGCAGGAGAAGAAGAAGAACGCCTTCCAATCTTACTTCTTATGCCAAACGGAGAGCTCAGGGAGCTTTCTCGTGAATCGGATATTGTCGAGGCGATTACTGGTAAGAAGAGAACGGATCAAAAGTTGTTTTATCCACATGATTTAATCTATGAAGCTGGAAGGAAAGGGAAATATAAAGAAAAAATTATTCAGCTATTAGAAGGAAAGAAATAAGAAGCAGCCTGAGGACTGCTTCTTATTAAAGAAACCTAAAATTATTTGTCGCTTAAGCGTTTTCCGCCAACTGCATAATGATTTTTAGACATTTCTTCGATGAAAACAACGATGTTTTCTTCAGGAGCACCAGTTGTTTCGCTTACTGCTGCAGTTACTTTCTCAGCAAGAGCTTTCTTTTGTTCTTCTGTGCGTCCTTCTAACATTTTCACTGTTACGTATGGCATGTACAATCGCTCCTTTTATGTAAGTTACAATCTTATTATAACGGATTCTAAGGAAGAACAATCGAAAAAACAAATATTTTCTTTTTTTGACAGAATGAAGAGGAGATGAAGTATGGATCAGTTATTTAGATATCCACTGCACCAAATTCCACTGGTAGCAATGGCGATTATTATTGCGTTATCTGTACATGAATTTGCACATGCATATGTTGCATATAAGTTTGGTGATGATACAGCGAAAAGACAAGGCCGTTTAACATTATCGCCAATGGCTCATTTAGATCCAATCGGGCTGATTGCTGTATTAATTCTTGGTTTTGGTTGGGCACGTCCAGTACCTGTTAACCCGTATAATTTCAAAAAACCACGTCTTGCTGGTGTACTAGTTTCTATTGCAGGACCGATTAGTAATCTAATCCTAAGTGCTATCGGTTTAATCATTTGGTACAGTTTGTTAAAGTTTGGGGTACTAGATGCTATTCCATTTGCGGTGGCAGATACATTAGGTCAATTCTTCCAAATTTTTATTGTCCTTAATATTGTGTTACTTGTTTTTAATTTATTACCAATTCCACCGCTCGATGGGTATCGTGTAATTGAAGACTTAGCACCAGCAAATGTTCGCGCGAAAATGACCCAGTATGAAAAATATGGATCAATTGCGTTATTAATTCTTGTTATTACACCGCTTGATCGTTATACAATTCAACCAATTTTTAATGTGGTAATTCCGCACGTATTAGGATTTTTACAAAGTATCATTGCGCCTATATTTGGGTTAATGTAATACATGAGTGAGGAGGAGTTTACATATGACAGAAAAAAAGAAAAAAATCGGTTTTAATATTGTGAAGAACGATTCAACAGATGGGCATGGTGGCTTTGGTGTTGGAGCGCTAAGCTTAGAAAATATTTCACCTGTTTTCGTAGATGTATTAGAGCAAAATGCATTCGTTGATATTGGGGCGATGCATGCGCGCAGCACTGTAGAAAAAGGAATTAAATTTTTAACAAATAAAGATGAAGTTCCAAACGGAAAGCCGTATTGGCTTGTATGGGTAACGATTGAAAGAACGGTAAAAGGTGCTTATTATGCAGGTGTAACAGCTTGTGAGATGACAGTTGATCGTGAAATTCGCCGTGGTTATAAGTCACTTCCAGAGCACGTGAACAAGATGGATAAATCATTAAAGCGTCACATCATGGTTGACCATATGGATGATGCGTCTAAAAAGGTACTAGGTACATTCTTAAAAGAGCATAATGAAGCAATTTGGAACGAATCTAGTGAAGAATTGCGTCATGCATTATTAGGAGAATAAAGTGAAACTTTAATCAGTGTTTTTTTAAAAATTCCCCGCTGATTTATCAGCCCTCATGAATCGGGGTAAATTTTTTAGGCTACCAGGGGTATTCCTGGTAGCCTTTGTTTTATTATTTATGCTGCATATTGCTTAGGTACCGATATAATGATGGTACAAATTTACCACGGAAAATACTTTTTCCACCAGCTGTCCTTTTTCTTCTCTTTTCCAGCCTTCTCGAATTCTTCTTTATCATCGACATGATCCATACAATATTCAGTCGGTTCTGTTCCTTTTGTGAAATACATTTTTACAGAAGTAGGGCATCCTTTTGTTGCGATTTTCCCATTTTCAGGATTGATGTCTAAAGCCACAACATCACTTGGTTGTTTGAATTCTTTTTTAGGCTGACCGTCTAATCCTTTTTCCATCGTATCAGCCCAAATCTTCTTGGCATAGCCCTGTTCGGCTGGATTGGAAATAGATTTCGGCTTGTCGTATCCGACCCAGACGCCTGTTACGAGCTGCGGCGTGAAACCAATCATCCAGCTATCCGTTTCAGTGGAGCCAGATTTTCCTGCGTATGTGCGTGATAGATTTGGAAGGAGTGATTGCCCTGTCACAGAAGCGTATCCACTTAACTTTTTATTGAACATACCCGTCATCATTTCTTCCATGACAAACGTATTGTTTTTATCGAGCACTTGTTTACTTTCTAAATGCGCATCGTATAAAATGTTTCCTTCGTGATCGACAACGCGGCGAATAAAGGTTGGTTTTACTTGTTTTCCTCCGTTGGCAAACATACTATAGGCGTTAACCATTTCAATTGGTTTTACAGGAGAAGTACCAAGGGCAAGGGATGGGACATCTTTTAATGAACTTGTAATACCAAATTGTTTCGCTGTTTTTGCGAGAGAATCTTCCCCTAAAAATAAATTCGTTTTTACAGCATATACGTTATCTGATACCGCGAGGGCTTGTGCCATTGTAACAAAATCATCCGCATAATAGTCTTTATAGTTTTTCGGTTTATATTTAGAAACACCATCTCCTAATGTAAACACGGTATATTCACTCTTTAAACGGGTTGCTGGTGTAAATCCTTTTTCTAATGCAGCGTAATATAGAAATGGTTTAAAAGTGGAACCTGGTTGACGAGCAGCTTGAATCGCTCTGTTAAATTGACTTGCTTCATAATCTTTTCCACCTACAAGGGCCGCTACTTCTCCCGTTTTCGGATTCATTGAGACAAGAGCCGTTTGTATATCCGTTGTTTCTGGAATATTATCCTTAATGGATTGCTCTGCTATTGCTTGTAGCTTTGGATCTAGTGTTGTATAAATGCGAAGTCCACCGCGCTGTAATGCTTGTTCATCGAGCCCAGCATCGTGAAGGAGAGAGGCTTGTACAGCGTCTTGAAAATAAGGCGCCACTTCTGCGACTTCTTTCGTATCTAATGAAGCAAATGCAAGCTTCTCTTTTTTTGCAGAGGATGCTTGCTCTTTTGTAATATAGCCCTGCTCGACCATCTCATCTAAAATAAGTGATTGTCTTTGTTTCGCCCGTGCTTCCTTTAAATAAGGTGAATACAGGCTAGGCCCTTTTGGAACACCAGCGAGCATACTAGCTTCTGCTAATGTTAAGTCTTTTGCTGTTTTATTGAAATACATACGAGAAGCTGCTTCAATACCGTAAGCGCCGTGCCCGTAATAAATCGTATTTAAATATCCTTCTAAAATATGATTCTTACTATAATTGACTTCAAGTCGAATGGTATACATTGCTTCTAATAATTTACGTTTCCATGTCTTATCATGATCTAAATACAGATTACGAGCGTATTGCTGTGTAATCGTACTAGCACCTTGTACCTTTGCCATTGCTTTTATATCTGCAATGATTGCACCGGCAATTCGCTTTATATCGAAACCATGATGGTGATAGAATCTTTGGTCTTCAATGGAAAGTGTTGCATCTTTAACGTAAGGAGAAATTTGTTCAAGTGAGACGTTATAGCGTTTTTGTATGCCATTGCTTTGTCCCATAACAGTGTCATCATTAGCGTAGAAGAAGCTCGTTTGTGGAACCGCAACAGGAGGAGGCCCCATAATTTTTGCCGCTATAATGATAATAAAAAAGGAAAAAACGAACAAAAGAACACATGAAAAAAGTGCGGTGAAGAAAAGACGTTTATATTTTTTTAGTTTTGGATTCACAGTTTGGTCCATCTTTTTCATCCCCTCATCATATACTTTTACTAGTATTGAGGGTTTTTTCGTATTTTAAACAACGAAGTGTGCAAAATGAAAAAGAGCCCTTCCAATTAAGAAAGGAGCTCAAAAGCGCGCATAGGCCAATCTGTAATAATAACGTCTATGCCGTAATCAATCATGGTTTGTAAATCTTTATATTCATTGATTGTATAAGGACGGAAGACATATCCTTGCTGCTGGGCTGATTGAACAAATTCCTTTGTTAACAGCCGGAAATTAGGATGTAATCCAGCTGCTTCTCGTTTTTTTGCCTCAGCAATTGGATCAGCAAGGGGTTCATCGTATAAAATAGCTCTCGGAATTTCAGGAGCAATTTTTGCAAGCACGGAAACAGAATCATGATTAAATGATGAAAATATAATTTGATTCGATAAATGGTACTCATGTACAAGCTCGACAACTTTTTCTTCGATCTTTGGATAGTGAATGACATCTGTTTTTAATTCGATATTTAATTGCAAATTTGTTGTAGAGAGCCAAGTGAATACTTCACGTAATGTTGGAATTTTTGCTTCGTGAAAAGAAGGATTTTTATGGCTACCAGCATCAAGAGCTTGTAATTCTTTCACTGTCTTTTCAGAAACAAGTCCCACTCCATTTGTTGTACGATCAACCGTTTCATCATGAATGACAACAAGCTCCCCATCTTTTGAAAGGTGAACATCAAGTTCGATGCCATCAGCACCAATACGCTCGGCCTCTTGAAACGCAATCATTGTATTCTCTGGGTGTGTTCCTTTAACTCCGCGATGGGCAAAAATAAGTGGTTTTTTCATCTAAGAATCTCCTTATCGTTTCATTTCTTCCATTA
>NZ_JBALQK010000008.1:10550-18550 GCF_036965845.1 Bacillus sp. JJ1127
AATGGATTTATATATATGACAAACATTTACATATAATACTCGCATTAAAGTTAACGTTAACGTAAAATATAATAATGTAATGAGAGGAGGAATAAACATGTATAAAATTGATGAAGTAACAAAGCAAGTTGGATTAACAAAACGTACACTTCGTTATTATGAGGAAATTGGTTTAATTCATCCGCCAGAGCGTAGTGAAGGGAATATTCGTCTTTACACAGATGAGGACATTGCACGTATTAAAAAAATTGTAGAAGCAAAAGAAGTGCTAGGAATCACCCTTCAAGAAATGCAGCATTTCTTATCATTAAAAGAGCGCATGGAGCAAAGGCGAAATAGTGATAATCCACGTGATCGTGAAGTTATTCAAGAAATTAAGAACATGCTCGAGAATCAAGTGCAAACACTAGATATAAAAATGAAGCAAATGCAGCGCGTGAAAGCAGAATTAGAGAATAGTTTAGAGCGCGCAAATAAATTTTTAGAGGACACAAAAGGAGAGACAAAAACCCTTTCTTAAGAAAGGGTTTTCTTTGTTGTCATAGAAGGAATCTTCTTTATACACGAACAAAAACGGTCTGACTAAAATGTATTTTCGGTATTTTTGTACTTTTAACTATACTTTTTGTATGTTTTGTTTTATTTTTGTTAGGGGACATTAATGATGTCCTATTATAAATTTGCAGCGAAAGGCGTGATTGTACGATGGAACTATGGTTCACTGAAAAACAAACAAAACATTTTGGAATTACGGCGCGTATTAACCGCACGTTACATACGGAGCAAACAGAATTTCAAAAGCTTGATATGGTTGAAACGGAAGAATTTGGAAACATGCTTATTTTAGATGGCATGGTTATGACAACGGAAAAGGATGAGTTTGTGTATCATGAAATGGTAGCTCATGTACCTTTATTTACGCATCCAAACCCTGAAAATGTATTAGTTGTAGGCGGCGGCGATGGTGGTGTTATTCGTGAAGTGTTAAAACACCCAAGCGTAAAGAAAGCAACGCTTGTTGAAATCGATGGTAAAGTAATCGAGTACTCTAAACAGTACTTACCATCAATTGCAGGTGCGTTAGATAATGAGCGCGTTGAAGTGAAAGTAGGCGACGGTTTCCTACACATCGCAGAAAGCGAAAACGAATATGACGTAATCATGGTTGACTCTACAGAGCCAGTAGGGCCAGCAGTAAACTTATTTACAAAAGGATTTTATGCTGGAATCTCTAAAGCATTAAAAGAAGACGGTATTTTCGTTGCACAAACGGACAACCCTTGGTTTACACCGGAATTAATTTCAAATGTGTTTAAAGACGTAAAAGAAATTTTCCCAATTACACGTCTATACACTGCAAATATTCCAACGTATCCAAGTGGACTTTGGACATTCACAATTGGATCTAAAAAGCATGATCCATTAGAAGTAAGTGAAGAGCGTTTCCACGAAATCGAAACAAAATATTACACAAAAGAAATGCATAAAGCAGCATTTGTATTACCAAAATTCGTTGGGGATTTAATTAAATAGAAAAGTGGAAGCGGCTCGTTCAGAATAGGAGGGGGATGGAGCTTCAGACGTAGAGGCGTTTTTTGCCTCGCAGAAGAAGCGAAGCCACCGAGTATTCTAGCCGCTATAGCTGGACAATAGATGAAAGTGTAAGTAGCTCATTTAAGGTGCGCGTCCAAAAGATTTGAGCATGCTAGCTACTTACACTTCGATAAATAAAATAATCTTCTCGTCGCTAAAAGAAGATTGAGGTAAATCGAGAAAGAGGAGTACAGCGCTCCAAATTTGAGAAATAATGAAAGGTTGGGATACCTTAGGTTCCACATAAGGAGGAAAAGAATATGCGTTTTGATGAAGCTTATTCAGGTAAAGTATTTATTAAAAGTCATCCAAGTTTTGAAGAGGCAGAGGCAGTTATTTACGGGATGCCAATGGATTGGACAGTAAGTTACCGTCCAGGTTCTCGTTTTGGCCCTGCACGTATTCGTGAAGTATCAATTGGGCTAGAGGAATACAGTCCCTATTTAGATCGTGAACTAGAAGAAGTAAAATATTTTGATGCTGGTGATATTCCGCTACCATTCGGAAACCCACAGCGCAGTATAGACATGATTGAAGAATATGTAACAAAACTATTAGATGCCGGTAAGTTTCCACTAGGTCTTGGCGGTGAGCACCTAGTGTCTTGGCCAGTTTTTAAGGCAATGGCAAAAAAATATCCGGACTTAGCAATCATTCATATGGATGCTCATACTGATTTACGTGAGTCATATGAAGGAGAGCCTTTATCCCATGCTACGCCAATTCGTAAAGTATGTGATTTGATTGGTCCGGAAAACGTATATTCTTTCGGGATTCGTTCTGGTATGAAAGAAGAATTTGAATGGGTAAAAGAAGTGGGCATGAACTTATATAAATTTGAAGTGTTAGAACCGTTAAAGGAAGTATTGCCAAAACTTGCAGGACGCCCAGTTTATGTCACAATTGACATCGACGTATTGGATCCAGCACATGCTCCTGGAACAGGAACATTAGAAGCTGGTGGTATCACATCTAAAGAATTATTAGATTCCATCGTAGCAATTGCAAATTCAGATATAAATGTAGTCGGAGCGGATTTAGTAGAAGTAGCTCCAATCTACGACCATAGTGATCAAACACCAATCGCAGCAAGCAAATTCGTGCGGGAAATGCTGCTTGGTTGGGTAAAGTAAAAGCGGAAGCGGCTCGTATCTCATATATCGATGCTTCTGCAAAATTCGATATATGCTTATAAGAAAAAAGGAGTTAGTCTCATTATTTGAGACTAGCTCCTTTTTTCTATGCAGCTTTTTCTTTTGAAGTGATGCCGCGAATTTCATCAGCAGAACGAATTGGATATTTGCGGAAAACGATTGTTCCGATATAGCCAATGATTGTAGTGACGATTCCGCATAGTACAGCAGCAATTGCTACTTTCATTACATCGTTAAATCCAAAGAGAACCAGAAGTCCTGGAATTGGTGATGCTGTACCAGGGGCATTGTTTACCAGTTGGAATAAGGATGTAATAATACCAGCAAGTGCACCACCGACAAAATTTGTCGTATAGATTGGAATTGGATTTGCTGCGACAACATCAGCTTGTGTTAATGGTTCAATTGCTACCGCAATTGTATCTTTCTTTGAACAAATCTTTAAACGTTTAAAGAAAATAAAGTTCATTGGAGCAGAGGCCGCTACTGCAAGACTACCAATAGCCATTGGTAAGCCTGTTAGTCCTAACATAGCAGTTAGTGCCATGGAGCTTAATGGAGATGTAGAGATAACTGTGATGAGCCCGCCAAGCATAATCCCCATAATAACCGGGCTTTCTGTAGTTGCGATTGAAATAATAGAGCCGATTTTTCCAAGCGTTACATTTACAACGGGATCCATAAGCATGGCCATTCCGCGTGAAAGTGGTGCTGCAATGAATAAGATTGCTAAAAATTCTACACCAGCTGGCAATTTCTTTTCAAGGAATTTTACGACAAAGGCGCAAACATATCCAGCGAAAAAGCCTGGTAAAATACCAAATCCACTAGTGGCAATCCCAATTAAAACAGCATATACGGGGGATACACCAATTGCGAGTGCCACTAAAATGGCAGCTGCGACACCGCTCATACTACCGGAGGCTTCCCCAACCGATTGCAAAAAGCTGTTATGAAACATCTCGCCACCGATATAACGGTGAAATGCTTCAATAAGGAAGCTTGCGATTGCAGCGTTAGCTAAAGCACCCATTGCCTTCATTCCGTAAGGAGCACGGTAACTAAAGAGCGTGAAAAGAAAAAGTACAACAAGTAGTAGTGCTAAACCTTGCAAGATAGCCATTTGAAAACTGTCTCCTTTTTGATATTTGTTATAAAAATTTGTATTATTCAATAATAATACAGAATTTGCTCGAATGGAAAAATTTTTTATTAGGAAAATACTACAAAGAGCATTTTTCTTACGATAGTGTAAGGAAAATGTAATACATTTCAATAGAGTATAGTATACCCTTTCCCGTATAATACGGATATGAGTATGTAACGGATCAAAAGATATATCAACAGGAGGCGCATATATGAAATTGGTAATTCGGGTTTTAGCCGTTTTTGCTATCCTTTTAGGTGGTACGGCATATTATTTGCAAACAAAAACAGAAGGTGTCGGGGCTTTTGTCGATAATTTCTTTTCAAATAAAGAGATACAAGATTATTACGCGGTTATAAATAAGGGTGAGAAAAAAGACGATGAATATTTGTATACATTTAAAGGATATACAGAGGATGGAAAGCCGCAAGTCATCAAAAAAATGGTGAATCGTCAATTACATACAGGTACTTTTATAAAAATTTATGCGAAGGGAATGCAAGGAAAAAGCTGGGCTGAAATTTCAAAAGAAGAAGTTCCAGAAAAAGCCTTAAAGCAATTGCAAAAAGTATAAAAGGAGCGAATGATTCGCTCCTTTTTTAGTGTGTTAAAAGTGTGATGGATGTGTGCGTTTGGCTGGAAATAATTTTTACGCGTCCGCCAATTGGGAAAGTAAAAATCGGTGTTGTATGTCCAAAGTTGGCATTTGCAATTACAGGAATGTGGGAAAGTTTTTGTTTTGAATAAATTATTTCTTGGATATCTTCTATGACAGCTTCAGATCCTTTTTGCAGTCTTCCAATCACAATGCCTTTTATATGTTCAAAATCTGGTTGTTGAATGAGAGAGTGTAAGTAACGATCAAAAGTTTTAACCGTGGCTTTTCCTGTGAGAGCATCTTCTTCTAAAAATAATATTTTATCTCGTAAGTTCGGGATATATGATGTGCCTTGTAGTAAATTAAAGGTACTCATATTACCACCAACAATTTCTCCAATTGCTTCACCTTCATGTATAGAAACATATCCTTCATTTTGGAAGAAAGTTCGATTTTCTTGGTCAATATACCAAGGGTCATCGCTCCACGTTTCAGCGGGATGTATTTCGATAGGTTCTGCAGAAGTCATGCATGTTAAAAAGTAATCTACTGTATAATCAAGCCCTTTCTCCATTCCAAATGAAGAGAAGTGAGGACCTGAATATGTAATGAGACCTGTTTTTGTATAAATAGCGTTGCTTAAAGCAGTAATATCAGAATAACCACAGAAAATTTTAGGGTTCTTGCGAATTAAGTCATAATCTATATGCTGTAACAGTCCATTGGAATTATATCCTCCAAGTGTTGTTAAAATTGCTTTTACATTGGAGTCGGCGAAAGCTTCATGGAGGTCTTGCACTCGTGAAGAAACGGAAGAAGAAGCAAAACGATCAATTTCTTCAGCGTTTTTTGAAAAGGTAATACGAAAGCCCATATCTGTGAGCCGCTTAATAGCAAGATCACGATTATAATCGGAAACAATACTTAAACTACAGGCAGGTGAAATAACTCGAATTTCATCACCTTGTTTTAGTTTTGGTGGAATCATTTGGAGCCCCCCTTTAAATAAAAGAAAATTTCGATTTAAAAGATATTTTATCATAGAAGATAGAACTTTATAAATTGTTTTTTTGTAACAGAGTTTTCCTGATTTTTCAGCAGACAGACATAGGCTTTTTTTGATATGATAGGAAAAGTGATTTATTATAAACTTTATCTAATATCTATAACATATTGAAAGGTGTGCAAGACGTGGAGAAACAACTTGCAGGCTTGCCAGTACACGTTCATTTCGTAACAGAAATCCGTGAAG
The DNA here is from genome assembly GCF_036965845.1 of Bacillus sp. JJ1127. NCBI lineage: Bacteria > Bacillati > Bacillota > Bacilli > Caryophanales > Bacillaceae > Bacillus > Bacillus sp. JJ1127. The sequence continues at coordinate 16,295 of NZ_JBALQK010000008.1, forward strand.
GGGCACGAAAGGAAACAATTGCTTTTGACGCAAATGGTCAATACTATGTAAAAGGTCAAAGTACATATGTAACGTTTCAAGAGCCGAACGAACAAGGCGAAGTAAAGACAATCATCAAAATTCAAGGTGAACAAGTTCTCATCATGCGTTCAGGTGCCGTTTCCATGCGTCAAATACATGCAAAAGGTGAATGGACAACTGGTACGTATACGAGTGAACTTGGTACGTTTGCATTGCAAACGAAAACTGATAATGTTCTTTTTAAATGGTCGGACGAGAAGAAAAAAGGACAACTCTTTTTAACGTATGCATTGCTTCTAAGTGAACAAGAAGCGGGCCGATATACAATTACGATTAATTTGAAGGAGGCAAAATAATGAATTCTTTAGAACAAGTAAAAGGATTGATTAAAGAAGAAATTAAAGCTGCAGTATTAAAAGCAGAATTAGCAACAGAAGAACAAATTCCAAACGTTGTATTAGAATCTCCGAAAGATAAAACACATGGTGATTTCTCTACAAACATGGCAATGCAACTTGCACGTGTTGCGAAAAAAGCACCTCGTATGATCGCAGAAGAGTTAATTGCAAACTTCGATAAAGCAAAAGCTTCTATTGAAAAAATTGAAATTGCTGGTCCTGGTTTTATTAACTTCTACATGGATAACAGCTACTTAACAGATTTAATCCCAACGATTGTTAAAGCTGGTGAAGCTTACGGTGAGACAAACACTGGTAAAGGTGAAAAAGTACAAGTTGAGTTCGTATCTGCAAACCCAACAGGTGACCTTCACTTAGGACATGCACGTGGAGCAGCAGTAGGTGACACATTATGTAACGTATTAGCAAAAGCAGGATACGATGTATCTCGTGAATATTATATTAACGATGCTGGTAACCAAATTCATAACTTAGCTCTTTCTGTTGAAGCTCGTTACATGCAAGCGTTAGGTTTAGAAAAAGAAATGCCAGAAGACGGTTACCATGGTGCGGACATTGTTGGAATCGGAAAACGTTTAGCAGAAGAGTTTGGCGATCGTTATGCAAAAGCTGATGAGAAAGAAAGCTATGAATTTTACCGTGAGTACGGTTTGAAATATGAACTAGCAAAACTGCAAAAAGACTTAGAAAGCTTCCGTGTTAAGTTTGATGTATGGTTCTCTGAAACATCACTATACAAAAACGGAAAAATTGATGAGGCTCTTGCAGTATTAAAAGAGCGCGATGAAATATTTGAAGAAGATGGAGCGACTTGGTTCCGTTCTATGACTTATGGTGATGATAAAAACCGTGTGTTAATTAAAAACGATGGTTCTTACACATACTTAACGCCAGATATCGCGTATCACCGTGATAAATTAGAGCGTGGTTTTGATAAATTAATCAACATTTGGGGTGCTGACCACCACGGCTACATTCCTCGTATGAAAGCGGCAATCCAAGCGCTTGGTTACGATAAAGAAACGCTTGAAGTAGAAATCATCCAAATGGTACAACTATACCAAAACGGTGAAAAAGTAAAAATGAGTAAGCGTACAGGTAAAGCAGTTACACTTCGTGAGCTTATGGAAGAAGTAGGCGTGGATGCAATGCGTTACTTCTTTGCAATGCGTAGTGGTGACTCTCACTTAGACTTTGATATGGACTTAGCTGTATCAAAATCTAATGAAAACCCTGTATACTATGCACAATATGCTCATGCACGCGTATGCAGTATCCTTCGCCAAGGTGAAGAACTTGGATTAGCTGCAGGCGGTGATGTAAATTACAAACTTGTTACTTCTGAAAAAGAAGTAGATTTACTGAAAAAGCTTGGTGAATTCCCAGCGGCAGTTGCAGAAGCAGCGCAAAAACGTCTGCCACATCGCATTACAAGCTATGCATTTGAGTTAGCAGCAGCGCTTCACAGCTTCTACAATGCAGAAAAAGTATTAAACCAAGATAACTTAGAATTAAGTAAAGCTCGTTACGACTTAATGCGTGCAGTGCGCATCACACTTCAAAATGCATTATCATTAGTTGGAGTATCTGCGCCGGAGAAAATGTAATAAAGAAAAGTAGAAGCAAAAAAAGAGATCGCTCGCGGTCTCTTTTTTTGCTTTTTTCTTTCTCATGCTTCTATTGTCCTTGGCTGACAAAAGAAGACGGATAACGACTCTATTCTATATAAATCTATTCTAACTTTTCGGCATCTAAATCTCTGCTAAGCAGAATAAAAAGTAACCTACCCTCATTTGATCTTTCTGTTTTTACTTCG
>NZ_JBALQK010000008.1:18671-23475 GCF_036965845.1 Bacillus sp. JJ1127
GGGTTTTATGTCGGTTTTTAAATTGGTGTATATATACTTTTTTGTATTTTCAATCAATCCCATTGAGGACTTAAAATATGCATATTTGCATATTTTAAGCAGGGATATGTATGCTATTATTTTAGATAAAGGTTCGCTTTCTACTTTGAAAGTCCCTAAATTGCATGAATCTAGTGTACCCAAACTTTAGATTATGTAAAGAAAAGAGATCCTCCAGCTTAGGATTTCTTTTTCTTATTGCTTGAACCTTGTGAGCGTGATAATCATGTTCCTACATTTCATGATTATCATCAGTGATATATGTAAGGCATCCATATAAAAAGAGGAGACTGTTCATCATTTGAACAGTCTCCCTCCGTTAAAAAGGTGATACTTTGAGGTATCATCTTTTTATTTTGTTAAGATCACTATAATTCTGTGTTTTTGATTATAGTTCTGTTAAGATAATTGGTTCGCCGCGCGTTACAACAATTGTATGTTCACACTGTGCAACAAGGCTATTATCTGGTGTTACGAATGTCCAGCCATCATCACCGCGTTCGATGATATGGTCAGCTTTCATAGAGATGAATGGTTCTACAGCGATAACAAGACCGTCTTTCAGAAGCGCATTATCCATTGGATCATAATAGCTTAAAATGTGATTTGGCGCTTCGTGTAGGCTAAGACCAATTCCGTGTCCAGTTAAGTTTTGGATGACTGCATAGCCATTTTTATGTGCGAAATTAGAAACAGCACGACCAATTTGGTTTTGTTTTGAACCAGCTTTTACTTTTTTCATTGCTGCCCAAAATGCATCTACTGCAGCTTGGCAAAGTTTTTCCTTTTCTTCATCTTGTCCAAGAACAAAAGAAATACCTGTATCTGCATAATAGCCGTCAAGTGCTGCAGATACGTCAACGTTTACTAAATCGCCTTCTTTTAATACTTGATCTTTTGGAATACCGTGGGCAACTTCCTCATTCACACTAATACAAGTTACACCCGGAAAATTATATTCTTTTTCAGGTGCAGAAATAGCACCGTGCTCATCTAATATTTTTTTACCGATCAAATCAAGCTCTTTCGTTGTCATGCCTGGCTTCGCTTGTTTTTTCATTTCTTCGCGTGCAAGTGCAACGATACGGCCGATTTTTCGTAAACCTTCTAAATCTTGTTCATTACGAATAATCATGAAAACCACTGTCCTTCCTCGAATATCTATCTTACACGATTGTATCATGTTTATTTTTGTCCTGCTACTTGCGTGCGATATGCAAGTTGATTCCTCTAATAGGAAATACATGACAATTGTCATATGCATGTCATGACGCATCATACTGTTTCCTAACTCTTCCAGTGTATACAATGTAAATATAAGAAACGGCGGGGGTGGAGAGATGGAAAAGATTATTGAAGTAAATGGTGTTTCAAAAACATTTAAACATAAAAAAGCAGTAAATAACGTTTCATTTCATGTAGAGAAGGGGCAAATTGTTGCACTTCTTGGACCAAATGGTGCAGGGAAAACAACAACGATTTCGATGATGCTTGGGTTAAAAGATCCGTCAGAAGGAAGCATCGCGATATTTGGAAAGAGTCCAAAACATCGAAGTGTTCGTAATCGCCTTGGTGCAATGTTACAGGAAGTAAGTGTTATTGATAGCATAACAGTGGAAGAAGCAATTGAGCTATTTCGCAGTTATTATACAAATCCAATTGCGAAAGAAACATTACTTCAGCTATCAAACTTAGAGTCAGAAAGAAAACAGAGATGTGAAAAATTATCAGGCGGTCAAAAAAGAAGATTAAATTTTGCACTCGCGCTTGCTGGAAATCCAGATTTGTTATTTTTAGATGAACCGACTGTAGGAATGGATATTACATCTAGAAAAACATTTTGGGAGACGATTCGGAAGCTAGCAAGTGAGGGGAAAACGATTATTTTGACAACGCATTATTTAGAAGAGGCGGATGCACTAGCAGATCGGATTTTATTGTTTGCAAACGGAGAGATTATTGCAGATGGTACACCAGAGGAAATGAAAGCAACGATTTCTCGAAAAACAATTTCATTTTATTCGAAAGAAAAAATTCCTACAGGCCTGTTGAAGGAATTACCACATGTAACAGGAGTGCAGTCTCATGAAGGGCGCGTTATTTTAACAACAGATGATACGGATGCTACGTTGCAAGCAATCTTTAAGAAAGATTTACCTGTTACCGATATTTCAGTTGAACGAGGAAGTCTTGATGAAGCTTTTGAACAATTTGTCGCAAATCAGAAGGAGGGAATCGCATGAAAGCATTATGGATGCAATGCAAAATAGAGATTTTACGTACATTCCGCAATAAATTATTTATCTTTTTCTCATTATTAATGCCAGTTATGTTTTATTACATTTTTACAAATGTTATTCAAGTACCGCAAAACGGAGATGCATGGAAAGCGCATTATTTAATTTCAATGGCAACTTTCAGTATAGTAGGGACTGCACTTTTTAGTTTCGGTGTGAGAATCTCTCAGGAAAAAGGGCAAGGGTGGACACACCTTTTAAAGATTACTCCACTTCCAGAGGGAGCGTATTTAACGGCTAAAATTATTTCTCAAACAGTGGTAAATGCTTTTTCAATACTCGTGATCTTTATTGCAGGGATATTAATTAATGACGTATCGTTAACAGTTGGGCAATGGATTGGTGCTGGATTATGGTTATTATTAGGGGTTACACCATTTTTAGCGCTAGGAACAGTTATTGGTTCAATTAAGAAAGCAGACGCAGCTGCGGGGCTTGCTAACATTTTAAATATGAGTTTAGCAGTTCTAGGCGGTTTATGGATGCCAATTGAAGTATTTCCGAAAGTATTAAGATCTATTGGAGAATGGACACCGACATATCATTTTGGAAGCGGCGCATGGGATATTGTTGCTGGGAAATCGATAGGATGGGAAAATATCGCGATTTTAGGAGGCTATTTCCTTATATTTGTTGTAATATCAATATATATAAGAAAGAGACAGGAAGCGGTATAAATGATAGAGAAGAAGCAGTTTGAGATTTTTCCGAAACATATGGGGTTTTTCCCCTATATGTGGTTTGTGTATCTGTTATTCCCGATTTACAATTTAACGCAAGTATCAGGATGGAAGCTTTTAATAGGGATCGGTATGTTGATGATTTTCGTCGTCACATACCGTCAACTTTATTTTGTGAATAAGACGTTTATTTTATGGGCGTGTATTCAAATGCTATTCATATTTTTATTTGCTTTATTTTATAATCCTTTTATGATCTTTTTTGGCTTTTTTACGGCAAGTGCGATGGGATTTGCACCAAGTAAAAAAGTATTTCAAGTATTGTTCGGCCTTTTAATTGTAATGCTTGGGGCCTTTATATTTGTATATTTTAAGCAACTAACAACTACAAGTTTAGTTAATATAGTTCCAATGTTTATTTTAATGCTCCTTACACCATTTGGAATGCGTAATTTTAATCAAAAAAAGATGCTAAAGAATCAATTAAATCAAGCAAACGAACAAATTAAAGAACTAGTAAAACGTGAAGAGCGTCAGCGAATCGCGAGAGACCTTCACGATACGTTAGGGCATACGTTATCTCTTATTACTCTAAAAAGTCAGCTTGTTGAGAAGTTGATTGTGAAAAATCCAGAGCGTGCAAGTGTAGAAGCAAAGGAGATTACACAAACATCACGTACAGCTTTAAAGCAACTTCGTGAATTAATTTCTGATATGCGGATGATTACGGTTGAGGAAGAGCTTGATCAAATAAAGGCAATTTTGCAAGCGGCTAATATTACGCTAGAAGTAGAACAGAAGGCGAGTTCTAGTACATTGTCACCGCTTGAACAAAATATTTTAGGTATGTGTTTAAGAGAAGCTATAACAAATGTTGTCAAGCATAGTAAGGCAACGATGTGTACAGTTTCTATATTTGAAGCACAAGGAGAACTTATTTTGGAAGTTAAGGATAATGGTGTAGGATTACAAGGGCAAAGTCATGATGGAAATGGCATTCGCGGTATGAAAGAACGAATTGCACTTATTGATGGGGCAATTGAGCTAGACGCGGCACATCCTGGGACGCTTTTAACGGTAAAAGTTCCGATCGTAATTAGAACAGGAAAAGATGAGGTGAGGGCATGATTCGAATTATTATTGCTGAAGATCAACGAATGCTTCGCGGGGCACTAGGAGCCCTGCTTGATTTAGAAGATGATATTGAAGTAGTCGGACAAGCGGCAAATGGGGAAGAGGCTTTAAAGTTAATTGAATCATTACAGCCAGACATTAGTATTATGGATATTGAAATGCCGATTCAAAGTGGCTTAGATGTTGCTGAAACATTGCAGAAGAAAAAATCATCATGTAAGGTAATGATTTTAACGACATTTGCACGTCCAGGATATTTTGAAAGAGCAATGAAAGCGGGAGTTCACGGGTATTTATTAAAAGATAGCCCAAGTGAAGATTTAGCAGCCGCAATTCGTAATGTAATGCAAGGGAAACGAGAGATTTCCCCTGAATTAATGTTTGGGTTATGGCAAGAACAAAATCCATTATCAGATCGTGAGAAAGAAGTACTTTTATTAGCGAAAGAAGGAAAAACAGCAAATGAAATCGCGAAGGCTCTTTATCTTTCACCTGGTACAGTGCGAAATTATATTTCAGAGGTATTAACAAAACTAGATGCTAAAAACAGAATTGAAGCCATCACGATTGCAGAGGAAAAGGGATGGATATAAAAAAAGATGTTTACCAGATATATTGGTAAAACATCTTTTTTTATTATATAAATCCATTTTA
>NZ_JBALQK010000008.1:23634-29570 GCF_036965845.1 Bacillus sp. JJ1127
ATGGCCAGATGCTCTCCCCCACCTAAAAAGAGGGGTTTTTGTCGGTTTTTTAATTGATGTATATATTAGTTTCCTTTTTGTACTTCTACCACTTTATTTATGTTTGTTAACGGTTTATATCCGTGTGCTTGGAATGCTTTTTCAAACTCTGCTGAAGTTGTATTACCATATAAGTCTTTAGCAGCTTGTACAATGTGAGATTGAAGTGACTCGAAATCTTCTGCTGAAGTTGCATAGTTTTGTAGAGCGCGCATAACGACTTTACTTACTTTGTTGTTTCCTTGTTTCTGAACAGATACACCGTTGTATGTTTTGCCTTCAGCCAATTGGTATAATACATGACTAATAATGCCTGAATTTACATGAGGTTCTTGATTATTTCCATCGTTATAAAAGTCTTGTAAATTTGTATATAGTTTACGTCCATGGTCACCGATTTCATTTGGAATATCTCGGGTTACTTCATCTAAACTGTCCCCCATTATCCAATTTCCCTTGTCTTTTTTTACATAAATTTCAATCTGTGTACCCCAGAAATCGGCCAGTCCTTCGTTAAGGGCATCTGTTTCAAGATTTGGATATCTTACGACTTTGTTTTTTGTTGTACCACTAAATATGGCATGTCCAAATTCGTGAGCTGTTACGTCTAAAGCAGATGTTAATTTTCCGTTTAGACCATCACCAAATACCATCTGATTCCAAGCCGGATGCCAAAATGCATTCACATAGTTTTCCTTAACGCCACCCTTCACATCAGCAGAATCAAATCCATGTACACTAGCAACGATTTTTGAATCTTTATTGTCATAGCTTTTTAAATTATGTTCTTTCTTAAAGTAATCGTAAATATCGCTCATATTTTTCATTACACCAGCTGCTTCTTTGTCTGTAAAATTAGCGGTGTTACTAGAGACAAGTGTACCCGGGTAACCAGCTTGACTTGTCCCATCCATTGCATCTGCATAATTTGCATTATAAATGTAAATACCATTTCCGCGAGATAGATCAACTAAATAAAATTCTCCATCGGTGCCTTTTGCGATATGAAACGATACATTTTCTTGTAGTGCATTTATCCCGGTTCCTTGTTCTTTAGCTGGAGTTAACCGAGGAGCTGTTACTTGATTAATAGATTTATTTTCTTTATTTTTAATAAATTTTTCTTGGAAGAGTACGTCGCTATTTTTTAAATCAATGATTGCGTGACCGTTTATAATTTGAGCATCATTTTCATATGTAAATGTCATTACCTCTGTAAATGTATAATTTCCATCTTTTTTCGTATAAACGAAAGTTTCACTAGAAAATTCTTTTTCTACTGCATCATCTGGAATTTGAAGAACATTACGTAATATAGATTTCACTTCATTTTTCGACAAAAAATTTGTTATAGTAAGATTAGGGTGTTGTTCTAAATTTTGGGCTACTTTACCACTAACAGTTGTAATTACTCCATTTTTATCTACTTTAACAATGAGGTCTTGGCCGTATACTTTGTAATTTTTATATGTTTGTGCAAGACGTATTTCCGTTTGATTTTCTTTTGTTTCTTTGTTTGTAGGTTGAAAATCAACGTTTTTGTCAGTGGTAACTTGGTCTTGCTGTGCTTTGGCCCCGTTTACTTCGCCTTTTAAGTATTTTTTTGCGATATTTTCTTTCGTATCATTTTGTGGTTCTGTTAACTTCCCGATTGTTAAACCGGGCTGAGCAATGTCAACTTTTACTTCCTTTTTATCAACTTCTTGGGCGTGAATCACTTCTGTTGATAAAGGGCAGAGAAGACCAAAAGTAAAAAAAGCACTAGCGATTTTTTTATAATTCATCTCTAACACTCCTAATCTTGTATTTATATGGGATGAATTGTATGAAAAATCTGCCGAATTTTATATATATTATGCATTATTTCATATCAAAAATTGTCGAAAAGGCATTATTGTAGTGGTATGACAACTTAGAAAAATTAGATTACTGTAATGGGATGGTGAGCGAACATGCATGCAGAAAAGTTAGGAAGCGAAATAAAGAAGATTAGAATGATGAGGGGTTTAACGCAAAAGCAGTTATCTGATAATATATGTCATCAATCGGAAGTAAGTAGAATTGAATCAGGTGCAGTATATCCAAGTATGGATATACTGCAAGGAATCGCAGCGAAATTACAAGTTCCCATAATTCATTTTTATGAAGTTCTCATTTATTCTGATATTGAAAGAAAGAAGCAATTCAAGGATCATATTATATTATTGTGTAAGCAAAATAGGTATAAGGAAATTTATGATAAGGTTTGGACTGAATTAAAAAAGGAGGAATATCACCCTGAATTTCAACAATTTCTTCATTGGCAGTACCATTTAGCAGCATATATGTCAAAAAAGATAAATTATGAATATTGTATTTTGGAATTAAAAAAATTACTGCATCAACAATTAGTAGGAATTGACATGTTTCAAAACTTGTACATAGAAAATACTATCGCTATTATTTATGCGGAGAATGGATATTTCAAAAAGAGTATTGAGTTATTTGAGAATATATTGAAACAATTAGAATCCCTGCATAGCAATGAAGAGTTTGTTGTGAAGGTTAGATACAATCATGCTAAGGCATTATATAGAGATAATCAGTATGAGGAAGCACTTTACCAAGTTAAAAAGGCGATCGAAATCTCTTGCCAAATTAACAGTATGGTGTTGATTGGAGAACTATATTATCAAAAAGGTGAGTGTCTTGAGAAATTAAGATACACAGAGGAAGAAATTCATGAGTCTTATGAAAAAGCTTATTTCTTTTTCGATTTATTAGAATTACATGCCTATAAAGATGTACTTTTAAATAAAAAGATAAACAAATAATTACCTGAAATTGGATATGCATAATTGCATATGATATAGATAAGTTTTAATGATATATTAAAATAAACAATATGAGGGGGATGGAATATGAAAAAATTACTTATTGGTAGTTTGTTGACATTAGCAATGGCATGGGGTATTTCTGCAGGAGGTACAGCTTTAGCAAAAAATCATGTGATTGCTGATAATAATCAAGAGGTACAATTAGCTTCTGACCTACCTTTTGTACACTAATTTCTGACTTGTCTTTTAAATATTAAAAATAACCGTCTAAATTTAGACGGTTATTTTTTGTTGAAGTAACATCCAGACATTTTTACTAGAAACAGGTTTACTAATTAAGAATCCTTGAATGTGGTCACAATTTTGATTATGTAAGAATGACCATTGTTCATGTGTTTCAACGCCTTCAGCAATAACATTCAGCTGTAGTTTTTTTGCCAATGTAATAATAGAAGAAATAATCGCTTCTTCTAGAGGACTATTTTTAATTTCACTAATGAATTCTTTTGCAATTTTTAATGTATTAATAGGATATTTTGTTAGATAAGATAAAGAACTATAGCCAGTTCCAAAGTCATCGATTGAAATTTGAATACCGAGTTTCTGAAGTTGTTCTAGTTTTTCGATGACAGATTGCTTCTTATTGATGGCAATGCTTTCTGTAATTTCAATGTCCAATGCTTCTGGGATTAATTCTGTTTCCTCTAATACTTTTGAAATAGTTGGAATGAGGTCTGCATGATTAAATTGTACGACAGATAGGTTCACGCCAACCTTTAAATGAGTAAAACCTTGATTGTGCCATCTTTTCGCTTCTAAACAAGCGGTACGGAGAATCCAGCTTCCAAGCTCAATAATAAATCCTGTTTCCTCTGCCAGCGGGATGAATTGTGCTGGGGATACAGTACCGAGCTTTGGATGTTTCCAACGAATTAATGCTTCAAATCCAATGATTTGTTTTGTTTTCATATTGACTTGAGGCTGGTACTCAAGGAAAAATTCATTTTGTTGTAGCGCTTTAGAAAGCTCGCTTTCTAAAAAGTGTATTTCATTTTCGGCAATACTCATTTCTTTTGAGAAGAAAATATATGTATTTTTTCCGCTTGCCTTTGCACGATACATAGCCATGTCTGCATGCTTCATTAATTCTGTAGCGTGAGTGCCATAATCGGGATACATTGCAATGCCAATACTTGGTGTAATAGAAAGTTCTTCATCTTGGATAAAGAATGGCTTGTTTAATACTGTTAATATTTGATCAGCTATAAAAGCGGCACTTTTCTCAGAATACATATCCGGCAGTAAAATTGTGAATTCGTCCCCGCCTTGACGTGCAACAATATCTTTTGAGCGCAGACAACCTCTCAACCGTTTTGCTACTTCAATTAATAATAAATCCCCAACATCATGTCCTAGACGATCATTAATTTTTTTAAATCGGTCTAGATCAAGGAACAATACAGCAACATCGTTTAAATTCGTTTGTGCCTCATCTAAAACAGAGCGTAAGTCTTTTTCGAATTTTCGACGATTCGGTAGTCCTGTAAGTGCGTCATGAAATGCTAAATGTTCGACTTGTTTTTGTTGCTCATATAAAGCTGTAATATCACGAGCAATACCAAACATCCCAACCACTTCTTTTTCAATTGAAATTGGAATGAGTGTAACCTGAAGATAATAGTAATAGCCTTCTTTTTTCTTTGTTCGTACTTCTAGTGTTTGGGGCCTGCCTTCTTTTGTAACTTGTAATGCTCTATTTAGAAGTTCATGGTCTTGTGCATCAATAAAATGTAAAAGAGAATAGCTGGTGACTTCACAGTAGTAGGCTGTAAAGAGACTTTCACAAGCTTTATTCGAACTCTGGAAAATTCCATCCATATCTAGTGAAAATACAGCATCGGGATGATCCTCAAATAGCGATTTATATCTTTGCTCACTTTTAGAAAGAGCGAATGCTCCTTCTTCGACCTTACCTTCTAATTGTGTAGTCAACTTTTCATATGTATTAATTAGTTTTTGATTAGCTTTCCACATGTATAATTGTCTTAAGAATAATAAGATAAGAGATAGTGCAAATCCAATTAACATAGGTTTTTTGTCTGCAAGCTCTGAGATTATAAAGATAAAAGTTATGATTAGACTAAAGTACGGCAAAATAAATCGTACATAATCAAATGGATAATATTTCATCTTTGTTTCGTGCTGAATTGGTTTATTGAATACATACAGTAGTGAGGATAAACCAATTGAGAGTATAGAAGCGGTATGGATGAAATAAGTAAATTCAGCAGAGATTTCTACACCTCTATTTAGTTGGAAAATATAAACATATCCATAAATAAGTATAATAGCAAAACCGATAATTAACGCAATTCTACTAGAAGAATGCTGCTCTCTTCTATATAGGCTAATGACAGCATATATCATTAATGATTGCGCAATGAAGTATCCCGTTATAACCCACATTTCGTTTGTTATGTCGCTAAATTGTGAAATGTTGAGTATGATAGTAAGGATAAAATAGATATTCATAATAATGATAAATATGCTATCGAATAAAAACTGGGAAAGACCTTTAATAGAATAATGTTTTGTGAATTTTATTGCAAAACCAGTAAATAATAAAATGTATTGTATGATGAAAAAGGGAACTGCCTCGTGTGAAAGTATAGATTGTTTATAAATAGAAAAAGACTGTAAAAATAAAGTGATTTCCATTATGAAACTGCATAAACATGTACATAAGATTAAGATCCAAAATAATTTTTCTCCACTTTTCATCTTGTGGATAGCTTTATACAAACAAGCGCAGGAGAAAATAGCAGCGAAGGAAAATAAGAAGATAATGCCAAACTCCTTTCCGCTCCAGCCTTTAGGAATAAACATAATCCAAAGGAAAAATATAAGAATATACATGATAACAAAATTTACATACTTTCTTTGATTAATCATATTATTACTCCGTTTCAATAAAGTTGAATCTAAGGGGAAAATGCTAATTTAAATAATAGCATATAAAGTAAAGGTTTTGTCATTATAAAAACGACGTCTTCTTTTAACATAAAACAACGTAACGTTACA
>NZ_JBALQK010000008.1:29615-58136 GCF_036965845.1 Bacillus sp. JJ1127
TGTAACGTTACGTTGTTTTTGCGTTTTATTTTCCTTATAGAAGAGAGCCCATCAGAGTGCCAAATCCTTTTGCTTACGCTCAATGGTTCTATAAGAAAAACGCTAGTATTGTCCCAATCCATTCTTTTCCTTTATCAACAATAGTGAGGGAGGTAACATCTTTCCAAGAAAGTAATGTAGATGCTTCTATATCCTTATTAATTTCGGTTTTAATTTTCTTTATAAAGGCTTCATCATATAAGAGGCAATTTATTTCGTGATTGAGATACAAACTTCTCATATCAACATTAGCTGTTCCGATATCGCAAATATGGTTATCTACCATGATGATTTTTGCATGGAAAAATCCTTCTTGAAATGAATAAATATCGCAACCAGCTTGTATGAGTTTTCGGCAATATGGCAGCCTTGCTTCTCGAACGAGAGGATGATCGGCCTTATGAGGAACAAGAATGGTAACATGAACTCCTCGGCCTTTCGCTTGTAATAAGGCATCCATAATTTTTTTTCCGGGAATAAAATAAGGTGTTCCTATGTATAGTTCTTTCTTAGCGCTCTCAATCAAGTTTAAGAATGTTTGTTGTAAGTAAGCGCCATCTGTTGGAATAAAACGGTGCAGCATGGTGCCTGGTTGTTGTTTTGGAAAATAAATCGCATTTTCTAGTAAATCTTGAGAAGTGTCATCGCGCCAGTCATGTAAAAATTGCTTTTGTAAATCTTGTACGCCTTCTCCAGTCAGGCGTAAATGATAATCGCGCCATAGCCCTAATTTAGAATTGTGCCCTAAATACTCCTCACCGATATTGAAGCCGCCGATATAACCAATTTTTCCATCAATAATCGTAATTTTTCTATGATTTCTTTGATTCGCTGAAAAAAAGAGAAATGGTAATTTTACTTTGTGACAAAACGAAAAAGAGACACCGTTTTTTTGTAACGAGCGAATGGATTCTCTCGATAATTGATGACTCCCGATACGATCAAGGAGGAGACGTACTTCGACTCCTTGTTTTGCTTTGTTAATTAGTAATTGTAAAAAGGTTTGACTTATTTCATCGTTTTTAACAATAAAAAATAAAATATGGATATGGTGTTTTGCTTGTTTGATGTCATGAAATAAATCATTGTATAAGTTTGTTCCACATGTATAAAGGTGAAAGTCGCTTCGTCGTAATGGAAAAGCGCGAGGTTTTAGTCGCTTTAAATGAAGTATTCTTCCATACAAAAGGTCTATTATGAACCAAAGGGCAAAACATATTAGTAAGAGAGATAAAAAGACCATTACTAAGCTCCTTCCCTCGTATTTATTTTCACTTTGCTAGTTATGGATTGTAAGACCATTACGAATTAAAGTTTCACTTTGTAGTTTCACCTAAATAAATAGCTTTATGAAAAAAATGTGTTGTTGTATAACAAAAAACTGTTGACTGAATGCTCACTCATTATATAATGGGAATAGGGGATACAATTCAGAAAATTTTATATTTTTGAAGATTCTAAAAGAAAGAGGGCTTACAAAGAGAGGGGTAGCATAAAATGAATAGCTTACTAATCGTAAATTGGCTGGCTGCCATTGTTGTTATTGCTTATGCGGGATATTTGTTTGTATATCTTATACGAACGAGGATGGCCTACATACAATTAGGAAAAAAAGTAGAATTTGACCGCCGCTTTAAAGAGAGATGGGATATTCTCAAGGTCAACGTTTTCGGTCAAAAAAAATTATTGAAAGACAAAAAAAGCGGTATCATGCACGTTATGTTTTTTTATGGATTTATTCTTGTCCAATTTGGAGCAATTGACTTCATTTGGAAAGGACTAGCACCAGGATCACATCTTCCACTTGGACCACTATACCCTGCATTTACATTCTTCCAGGAAATTATCACACTTATGATCTTAATCGCAGTTTTTTGGGCTTTTTATAGAAGATACGTTGAAAAACTTGTTCGTTTAAAACGTAATTTTAAATCAGGCCTTGTTCTTATTTTTATCGGAGGCTTAATGCTTTCTGTACTACTTGGTAACGGAATGGGCATTATATGGCATGGCGAGGAGCTTTCATGGAGCGAACCAATTGCTTCTGGAATCGCTTACGTTTTTTCAGGGATAAATGAAACCGTAGCTATTTCGGTGTTCTATTTCTCTTGGTGGGTGCATTTACTTATTTTGGTAACATTTTTGGTTTATGTTCCACAATCAAAGCATGCACATTTAATCGCTGGGCCGGTCAATGTGTTTTTTACACGTCTGTCTAATCCAGGAAAACTTGAAAAAATTGATTTTGAAGATGAAACACAAGAAACATTTGGTGTTGGGAAAATTGAAGACTTTAGACAGACACAACTTATTGATTTATACGCTTGTGTAGAATGTGGTCGCTGTACAAATATGTGCCCGGCAACAGGGACAGGCAAGATGTTGTCACCAATGGATTTAATTGTAAAGCTTCGCGATCATTTGACTGATAAGGGGGCAGCGGTGACATCAAAAGTACCATGGGTCCCGGCAGTTGCGTTTAACAATACACAAGGAAATCAGTTAGCGATGATGGCAGCGGGGCAAGGACAACAAGAATCGGCAGCGGCACTTTCTTATGATCCAAGCTTAATTGGAGATGTCATTACAGAAGAAGAAATTTGGGCATGTACAACGTGCCGTAACTGTGAAGATCAGTGCCCAGTTATGAATGAACACGTTGACAAAGTCATTGATTTACGTCGTTATCTTGTTTTAACAGAAGGTAAGATGGATGCGGAAGCGCAGCGTGCCATGACAAATATTGAACGCCAAGGGAACCCATGGGGGCTAAATCGTAAAGAGCGTGAAACATGGCGACAAGGCGATGATGAAGTAACGGTTCCGACTGTGAAAGAGAAAACAAAAACTGGCGAAGAATTTGAATATTTATTCTGGGTTGGCTCGATGGGATCATATGATAATCGCAGTCAGAAAATTGCAATATCATTTGCAAAGCTGATGAATAAAGCAGGCATTTCGTTTGCGATTCTTGGTAACAAAGAGAAGAACTCCGGCGATACGCCGCGCCGCCTCGGAAATGAATTCGTGTTCCAAGAGATGGCGACGAAGAACATTGAGGAGTTTGAAAAAGCAGGTGTGAAGAAAATCGTTACGATTGATCCGCATGCTTATAACACGTTTAAAAATGAGTATCCAGACTTTGGCTTACAAGCAGAAGTCTATCACCATACAGAATTATTAGCACAGTGGGTGAAAGAAGGGCGCTTAGCGCCAGTTCACCGAATTGAAGAAACAATTACGTATCATGATTCCTGTTATTTAGGAAGATACAACGAAGTATATGAGGCGCCGCGCAGCATTTTAAAAGCGATTCCAGGCGTAACTGTTGTTGAAATGGAGCGTAATCGCGAAACAGGTATGTGTTGTGGCGCAGGTGGCGGACTGATGTGGATGGAAGAAACAACAGGTTCACGTATTAACGTTGCACGCACAGAACAAGCACTTGCTGTGAAACCGTCAATTATTGGTACGGGATGTCCGTATTGCTTAACAATGATTAGTGACGGTACGAAAGCAAAAGAAGTAGAAGAACAAGTTCAAACGCTTGATGTAACGGAGATTTTAGAACGATCTGTTATCGGGCCGAAGAAAGAAGCAATGTAATCATATGTAAGAATTCATACAACTTTAGATAGAGGTGCAAGATTTGCACCTCTTCTCAACGTAGTAATATCGAGCGGGCGCTCAGCGCCGAAAAAAGAAATGGGGGAAAGAAACTTGGTCAGAACAGTTATTTTAAGTGCTGCAAGAACACCGGTTGGAAAGTTTAGGGGATCTTTAAAGGACGTAAAAGCAACGGAACTTGGAGGAATTGCGATTAAAGCTGCGCTTGAACGAGCAAATGTTTCTGAGGGCGACGTTGAAGAAGTTATATTTGGAACGGTTATTCAAGGAGGACAGGGGCAAATTCCTTCGCGTCAAGCCGCGAGAGAAGCAGGACTTCCATGGGAGACGCGTACGGAAACTGTAAATAAAGTTTGTGCATCAGGTCTTCGTGCTGTGACGTTAGGCGATCAAATTATTCGCACTGGCGATCAAACGCTTATTGTGGCAGGCGGAATGGAATCGATGAGTAATAGTCCTTATATTTTACGAGGCGCGCGCTGGGGATACCGGATGGGCCATAATGAAGTTGCCGATTTAAATATAGTAGATGGCTTAACATGTTCATTTTCCGGCATACATATGGGTGTGTATGGTGGAGAAGTTGCGAAGGAAGATGGGATCTCTCGCGAAGCGCAAGATGAATGGGCGTATCGTAGTCATCAGCGTGCAATTGCCGCGCAGAAGGAAGGGCGATTTGAAGAGGAAATCGTACCTGTATCTGTACCGCAGCGAAAGGGAGACCCGATTGTTGTTGCCAAAGATGAAGCGCCGCGTGAAGATACAACGGTTGAAAAGTTAGCGAAGTTAAAGCCTGTATTTGATAAAACGGCAGCAGTAACAGCCGGGAATGCGCCAGGACTAAATGATGGCGGAGCGGCACTCGTATTAATGAGCGAGGACAGAGCGCGGCAAGAAGGAAGAAAACCGCTAGCAACGATTTTAGGGCATACCGCGATTGCAGTAGAGGCAAAAGATTTCCCAAGAACACCAGGTTATGCGATTAACGAGCTTTTGAAGAAGACTGGTAAAACAGTAGAAGATATTGATTTATTTGAGATTAATGAAGCTTTCGCAGCAGTTGCAATTGCCAGCGCGGAAATCGCAGGGATTGACCCTGAAAAGATCAATGTAAACGGCGGTGCAGTTGCGATGGGACATCCAATTGGAGCAAGCGGTGCACGTATTATCGTTACACTTATTCATGCGCTGAAGCAGCGCGGCGGCGGAATTGGAATCGCATCGATTTGTAGCGGTGGTGGCCAAGGCGATGCAATTATGATTGAGGTTCATTAATTAAGAGGGGGAGAAAAGATGAGTGTACAAAAAATTGTTGTAATTGGTGCGGGGCAAATGGGATCAGGTATTGCACAAGTATGTGCAATGGCAGGTTATGACGTGTATATGCAAGATTTAAAGCAGGAGCAATTAGATAAAGGATTAGCTATTATTACAAAAAATTTAGCACGCCAAGTAGAGAAGGGCAGAATGGATGAAGCTTCTAAGGAAGCAACGTTAAATCGTCTTACAGCAACGATTGAATTGGATTGTGTAAAAGAGGCTGATCTAGTTATTGAGGCAGCTGTTGAGAAGATGGATATTAAAAAGAAAATTTTTGCGAATTTAGATGAAATTGCTCCAGAACATGCAATTTTGGCGACCAATACATCTTCTTTACCAATCACAGAAATAGCTGCGGTAACAAAACGTCCAGAGAAAGTGATTGGTATGCATTTTATGAATCCTGTTCCAGTTATG
The DNA here is from genome assembly GCF_036965845.1 of Bacillus sp. JJ1127. Classification (NCBI taxonomy): domain Bacteria; kingdom Bacillati; phylum Bacillota; class Bacilli; order Caryophanales; family Bacillaceae; genus Bacillus; species Bacillus sp. JJ1127. The sequence goes on from NZ_JBALQK010000008.1 coordinate 35,019, forward strand.
AAGCTTGTTGAAATTATTCGAGGGCTTGCAACAGATGATGTGGTATACGAAACAATTGAAGATATTACAAAGAAAATTGGTAAAGTACCTGTTGAAGTGAATGATTTCCCTGGCTTTGTATCCAACCGTATTTTATTACCGATGATCAATGAAGCGGTTTATACGTTATATGAAGGGGTAGCAACAAAAGAAGCGATTGATGAAGTGATGAAGCTTGGTATGAATCATCCAATGGGGCCATTAACATTAGCAGACTTTATCGGTTTAGATACGTGTTTATACATTATGGAAGTATTGCATGAAGGGCTAGGGGATAGTAAGTATCGTCCATGTCCGTTATTACGTAAATATGTAAATGCGGGTTGGTTAGGTAGAAAAACAGGTCGTGGCTTCTACGTATACGAATAGGAAACAAGGAAAGGTAGGTCTCCCTCTTTTTTTACAAAGTAGTGGTCTTACCCGGTGATTGAAAAAAGATATATAGCAAATGGAGGCGGGGCATATGAATTTTCATTTTACAGAAGAACAGCAAATGATGAGAAAGATGGTTCGAGATTTTGCACAAAAGGAAATCGCTCCCTTTGTTCCAAATATGGAACAAGGGGTGTTTCCTAGAGAGATTTTAACGAAAATGGGTGAGCTTGGATTAATGGGGATTCCAGCACCAGCAAAATATGGTGGTGCGGAAATGGATTTTATTTCTTATATATTAGCTATTGAGGAGCTATCGAAGGTGAGTGCAACAATTGGTGTTATTTTGGCGGTACATACATCGGTTGGAACAAATCCAATTTTATATTTTGGAACAGAGGAACAAAAGCAAAAATATGTTTCTAAACTAGCAACGGGTGAATATTTAGGTGCATTCGCTTTAACGGAGCCGAGTGCAGGATCTGATGCAGGTGGCTTGAAATCAAGAGCCGTAAAACAGGGCGATCATTATGTGATTAACGGATCAAAGGTTTTTATTACAAATGGAGGTGAGGCAGATACATATATCGTGTTTGCTTCTACAAATCCAGATGCAGGGAAAAGTGGGATTTCCGCGTTTATTGTGGAGAAAGATACACCAGGTTTAATCGTTGGAAAAGATGAGCATAAGATGGGGTTACTTGGTTCTCGTACTGTACAGCTTACATTTGAAGATATGAAGGTGCCAGCAGAAAATTTACTTGGTGAAGAAGGACAAGGTTTTAAGGTAGCAATGGCAAATTTAGACGTTGGTCGTATTGGCATTGGGGCACAGGCACTTGGAATTGCTGAAGCAGCGTTAACTTGTGCAGTGGATTATGCGAAGGAGCGTGAGCAATTTGGGAAGCCAATTGCCGCGCAGCAAGGACTTGGTTTTAAGTTAGCGGATATGGCGACAAGTGTAGAGGCTTCGAGGTTACTTGTATATAGGGCGGCATCGCTTAGAGCACAAGGGCTTCCGTGTGGAAAGGAAGCATCTATTGCGAAGTTATTTGCTTCTAAAACAGCGGTTGAGGTTGCGATTGAGGCAGTGCAAGTATTCGGCGGATACGGGTATACAAAAGATTATCCGGTTGAGAGATTTTTCCGAGATGCAAAAATTTGTGAAATTTATGAAGGAACGAGCGAAATACAAAGGCTTGTGATTAGCAGGGCTTTATAAAGTGAAACTTTAATTAGTTGAATCAATCGGACTTTTACGGACAATTGGTCCGTCACCTGGCTTCTTTGTTTTTGCTGAATTTTAAGGTGGATATCTTACGGATTGTTATTACAGGATAAAGGTTAGAAAGTGGGGAGGAAAGAAACATGCATTTTAAATTATCAGAAGAACATGAAATGATACGAAAAATGGTTCGAGATTTTGCAAGGAATGAAGTGGCACCAACAGCGGCAGAGCGTGATGAAGAGGAGCGATTTGACCGCTCTTTATTTGACCAGATGGCGGGACTTGGTTTAACAGGGATTCCGTGGCCTGAAGAATACGGCGGAATTGGAAGCGATTACTTGGCTTATGTGATTGCGGTGGAAGAGTTATCACGTGTCTGTGCTTCGACAGGTGTAACGCTATCTGCACATACTTCACTTGCTGGGTGGCCCATTTTTAAATTTGGGACAGAGGAACAGAAACAAAAGTTTTTACGCCCAATGGCAGAAGGAAAGAAAATTGGTGCATATGGTTTAACAGAGCCGGGTTCTGGCTCGGATGCGGGTGGAATGAGAACTACAGCGAAACGTGATGGCGATCATTACATTTTAAACGGTTCTAAGATTTTTATTACAAACGGTGGAATCGCTGATATTTATGTTGTTTTTGCATTGACTGATCCAGAATCGAAGCAGCGCGGAACAAGTGCATTTATTGTAGAAAGTGATACACCAGGATTTTCCGTTGGTAAGAAAGAAAGTAAACTTGGCATTCGCTCTTCACCAACGACAGAAATTATGTTTGAAGAATGCCGCATTCCTGTAGAGAATTTGCTTGGCGAAGAAGGACAGGGATTTAAAATTGCTATGCAGACACTAGACGGTGGACGTAATGGCATTGCGGCGCAAGCTGTTGGTATTGCGCAAGGGGCTTTAGATGCTTCTGTTGATTATGCGAGAGAACGACATCAATTTGGGAAGCCGATTGCCGCGCAGCAAGGAATTGGTTTTAAACTAGCAGATATGGCAACGAATGTAGAAGCAGCGCGGCTACTAACCTATCAAGCTGCTTGGCTAGAATCAGAAGGGCTTCCATACGGGAAAGAATCCGCAATGTCAAAAGTGTTCGCTGGGGATACGGCGATGAAGGTAACGACTGAGGCGGTGCAAGTATTTGGCGGTTATGGTTATACGAAGGATTATCCAGTAGAACGTTTCATGCGTGATGCAAAGATTACGCAAATTTATGAGGGAACACAAGAGATACAAAGGCTTGTCATTTCCCGTATGTTAACGAAATAAGAGAGAAGGCGTAGGTATTTTCCTACGCTTTTTCCTTCCAAATGGTAGAGAGAGGTGAAGGGGATGGTTAAACATAATGTGCATGCATCGGTAAAAGATGAGAAATTAGTTGCATTAAGACGTGAGCAGATGATTAAAGGAGCTGTGCAACTTTTTAAGCAAAAGGGATTTCCTCGTACAACAACGAGGGAAATTGCCAAGGCAGCAGGTTTTAGTATCGGTACACTTTATGAATATATCCGTACGAAAGATGATGTTTTGTATTTAGTATGTGATAGCATTTATGAACATGTAAAAGAACGATTAGAAGAAGTGGTCTGCACAGAAAAAGGAAGCGTTGAAAGTTTAAAAATAGCGATAACAAATTATTTTAAAGTAATGGACGAACTGCAGGAAGAAGTATTAATTATGTATCAAGAAGTTCGGTTTTTACCGAAAGAATCTCTCCCATACGTGTTAGAAAAAGAGTTTCAAATGGTGGGAATGTTTGAGAATATTTTAGAGCAGTGTACGAAAAATGGGACGTTTACATTAACGAAGAAGGAAATTCAGCTACTTGCTCATAATATTTTTATTCAAGGACAAATGTGGGGATTTAGACGATGGGCTCTGCAAAAACTTTACACTTTAGAGGAATATACAGAGATGCAAATAAGGTATGTATTGCATGGAGCACATATGCTTCCGAAATAAAGTGAAATGATTTGAAGGTGCTGGGCTTACTTTCAATTGGTACTTCCTTGATTGAAGCACGAAATAGAAAGCTAGTTACGAAAAGGTTGCTCTCGTAAATTATAATCCGTAATAACTTTTATTACTCTCTTGTGAAAGTTTCATGTTTTTTTTGTAGCATATTTGTTGGAGTTTTGTTTATAATGAATAGTATGGATTTTTTTAAACAGGTCGTTATATATAGGATTATATTTTAAGAAAGGAAGTGCCGCATAAGTGGATTTTAAGCAATATTCACCAGAAGAGCTACAAGAATTTTCCATGATTGAAGTTGTACATAGTGTTTTAGAGGATAAAAGACAAGCAACGTCATTCCAGGATTTAGTTCAAGAAATCGCTCAAGTGCTGGGACTATCTCAAGAGCAAGTTAATGCGAAAATCGCACAATTTTATACAGATTTAAATATCGATGGACGTTTCATTAATTTAGGAGAAAATCGTTGGGGCTTGCGCAGCTGGTACCCATATGAGCAAATTGATGAAGAAATCCTACCACAACCAAAACCTAAGAAAAAGCGCAAAGTTGAAGAAGATGACTTTGATGACTACATTGAAGAAGATGAAAACGACTTCGATGATGAAGACGACAATGATGACGATGTAGAAGATTTGGACGAGGTTCTTGAAGATGATGAAGATCTTGATGATTTAGATGACGAAGATGATGATGATGAAGACTTCGCCGATGAAGAACTTGAGTATGATGAAACAGAAGAAGAGGAAGAGGAAGAACTGTAGTTCTTGACTTTTCATTATCGTCCATGTAGAATCATTTTTGGGCTCTTTAAAACAGGACGATAATACTTTTAAAGTGTAAATATAAAAGAAAATTGCTCCCTACTTATTACTTTTTGTAATGAGGGGAGCAATTTTCTTTTTTGTTTTTTGTTTAGAAAATAAAAAGAGTCTAACAATAAGATAGATATAGTGTTATCTACATACGTTGCGCTCTGCAACGGTGATTATATAACAACAAAGTAGAAGGGAGCATTTTCATGACTAAGTATATTTTTGTAACAGGCGGTGTAGTATCGTCTTTAGGAAAAGGGATTACAGCAGCATCTCTTGGAAGACTTTTAAAAAATCGTGGTTTAAACGTAACAATTCAAAAGTTTGACCCATACATTAACGTAGACCCAGGGACAATGAGCCCATATCAACACGGTGAGGTATTCGTAACAGATGATGGCGCAGAAACAGACTTAGACCTTGGTCATTATGAGCGTTTCATTGATATTAACTTAAACAAATACAGCAACGTAACAACAGGTAAAATTTACTCTTCAGTTCTTCAAAAAGAGCGTCGTGGTGAATATTTAGGAGGAACAGTTCAGGTTATTCCTCATATTACAAATGAAATTAAAGAACGTGTATACCGTTCTGGTCGCGAAACAAATGCAGACGTTGTTATTACAGAAATCGGAGGAACAGTTGGGGATATTGAGTCTCTACCATTCCTAGAAGCAATTCGCCAAATTAAGAGTGATATTGGCCGTGACAACGTAATGTACATCCACTGTACATTAATCCCGTACTTAAAAGCAGCGGGTGAAATGAAAACAAAACCAACGCAACATAGCGTTAAAGAACTTCGTAGCTTAGGTATTCAACCAAACATTATCGTTGTTCGTACAGAAATGCCTGTTTCTCAAGATATGAAAGACAAGCTTGCTTTATTCTGTGACATCGATCAAAAAGCAGTTATCGAAGCGCGCGATGCAGATACATTATATGCAGTTCCATTATCTCTTCAAGAGCAAAACATGGACCAAATCGTTTGCGATCACTTAAAACTAGACAACCCAGCTGCAGATATGACAGAGTGGACTGCTTTAGTAGAAAAAGTGCGTAATCTTTCTAAGAAAACAAAAATCGCTCTTGTTGGTAAATATGTAGAGCTTCAAGATGCATATATTTCTGTTGTAGAAGCACTTCGTCATGCAGGTTATTCATTTGATACAGATGTAGAAGTGAAATGGGTAAACGCTGAGCATGTAACAGCAGAAAACGTAAAAGAATTAGTTGGCGACACAGACGGTATCCTTGTACCAGGTGGCTTCGGCGATCGTGGTGTAGAAGGAAAAATCGCTGCAATTCAATATGCACGTGAAAACAAAGTTCCATTCTTAGGAATTTGCTTAGGCATGCAACTTGCATCAATCGAATTTGCACGTAACGTATTAGGATTAGAAGGAGCTAACTCTTCTGAAATCAATCCGGACACGCCATATGCAATTATCGATTTATTACCAGAACAAAAAGATGTAGAAGATCTAGGTGGTACACTTCGTCTTGGTCTATACCCATGTAAGCTTGCTTTAGAAACAAATGCTTACAATGCGTATAATGAGCCGGTTGTTTATGAACGTCATCGTCATCGCTATGAGTTCAATAATCAATTCCGTCAAGAAATGGAAAACGCTGGGTTCATCTTCTCTGGTACAAGCCCAGATGGTCGCTTAGTAGAAATCATTGAACTACAAGATCATCCTTGGTTCGTGGCAGCACAGTTCCACCCAGAACTTGTATCTCGTCCAAACCGTCCACAACCATTGTTCCATGATTTCGTAAAAGCTTCTATTACGAATAAAGAAGGTAAGTAAAAAAAGAAAAGGCGTCCTGAACGGCGCCTTTTTTGTTTTATTCATATTCATTAATCATTTCGTCAATTGTAAATTTTAAGCCGTGATAAGCCAATAAAGATAAGATTAAACTTGGGAATCCATAACGGTTGCCTTCATCGTCTGGAATTAAGCCTTTTAATAGCCTTGTATCAATATGTACATCTGTATATTGTTCTAGGGATTCAGAGCCTTCTTGAACGGTTGAAATCCCAACAATAGATTGGCCTTCTTCTTGCAATTTCTTTGCGATTGAAACAATTTCTTCATCTGTTGAAAATCGACTGATGAGAAGTACGCGGTCTGCGGAGGTAACTTCTGTTTGTTTTCCATTATCTATTAAGCGTTTTGCTTGTTTCATTGGCTCTGCGCCGCATAAGGCTTCAGAGACAACGCCTTCCATTTCGTTTGTACCGTGTAAATAAATGATGCCATCACCAACTAATGCTTGAGCAAGTAGACGGGCACTATCTTCTATATTCATCTCTTCTTTTTGAGAAATTCTTGTGAAATAGCCACTTAGCTGAGTAGAAAAAATTTTTAACATTGGACTGCTCCTTTCGATTGTGTTAGGCGGCTTTCATTATAGCCTATTTTTGTAGAAAGGCGAAGTAATAGGGGTAGCATATCAAAATAGGAAACGGTAAAATAAGAAAGAATAGGAAGGAATTTGATAAAGAATATCGAAAGTAAATCGGATAAGATATAAGAAGCTTTTAATCTTGTACTTACATAGAAAGGTTGGGGGATTATGGAAGGGAAAATTTTAATCGTTGATGATCAATATGGCATTCGTGTGTTATTGCATGAAGTGTTCCAAAAAGAAGGTTATCAAACGTTCCAAGCTGCAAATGGATTTCAAGCTTTAGATATCGTGAAAAAAGATAATCCAGATTTAGTTATTTTAGATATGAAAATTCCAGGTATGGATGGTATAGAGATTTTAAAACATGTAAAAGAAATTAACAAAGATATTAAAGTTATTTTAATGACTGCTTATGGAGAACTTGATATGATCCAAGAAGCAAAAGATTTAGGGGCTTTAATGCACTTTGCTAAGCCGTTTGATATTGATGAAATTCGTCAGGCAGTGAGAAGTGAAATCACTGTAGAGGCATAAAAATGAATTTTTTATAAAAAATACGAAAAAAAGCGTTTACATGGACTGATGAGCAGGTGAATACAGTTGAGTTTTTGAGTACAAGTTGTTATCCTATTGAGTGTAGAAAAAAGTCCGGTATGTTGATATACATATTTTTCCTTATCCTGGTCATACTACCAGCGATAAGAACTTATCGGATACAAAAAACGTTTTTTAGGAGGATTCATCATGCCTTTAGTTTCCATGAAAGAAATGCTAAACAAAGCACTAGAAGGAAAATACGCAGTTGGTCAATTCAACATGAACAACTTAGAGTGGACTCAAGCTATCTTAGCTGCTGCGGAAGAAGAAAAATCTCCTGTAATCTTAGGTGTATCTGAGGGTGCAGCTCGTCATATGACTGGTTTCAAAACAGTTGTAGCTATGGTTAAAGCGTTAATCGAAGAAATGAACATCACTGTTCCTGTAGCGATTCACCTTGACCATGGTTCAAGCTTTGAAAAATGTAAAGAAGCAATCGATGCAGGCTTTACATCTGTAATGATCGACGCTTCTCACCACCCATTCGAAGAAAACGTAGAAACTACTAAAAAAGTAGTAGAATATGCACACGCTCGTAATGTATCTGTAGAAGCTGAGCTTGGAACAGTTGGCGGACAAGAAGATGACGTAATCGCTGAGGGCGTTATCTACGCTGATCCTGAAGAGTGTAAACACCTTGTTGAAGCAACAGGTATCGATTGCCTAGCTCCAGCTTTAGGTTCTGTACACGGTCCTTACAAAGGTGAGCCTAACTTAGGATTTAAAGAAATGGAACAAGTTCGTGACTTCACTGGTGTACCTTTAGTACTTCACGGTGGTACTGGTATCCCAACTGCTGACATCACAAAAGCTATTTCTTTAGGTACTTCAAAAATCAACGTAAACACTGAGAACCAAATCGAGTTTACAAAAGCTGTTCGTGAAGTATTAAATAAAGACCAAGAAGTTTACGATCCTCGTAAATTTATCGGACCTGGCCGCGAAGCTATCAAAACAACTGTTATTGGTAAAATTCGTGAATTCGGTTCTAACGGTAAAGCGTAAGAATAAAATTCCGTTTTGGAAACCGTCTAGTCTTTTAGACGGTTTCCTTTCGTTGTATAATGAAAGCGTGAACAAGTCTTAAGATTAATTAAATTTATACATTTCTTCATATTACCTATATATGATAGAGATTTTTTTACTTCTTTTATAAATATAAAGTGGAACATAATGTGCATAGTCCTATTAATAAATGTGATAATGTATCTAAGGCAATCGATGAACAAAGCTTGATAGGCAGTTAGTCTTCATCTATTTCTTTAAGGCATAACCATTTTCAGGTGAGGTCTTACTGCTTGTTAAGTTTAGGGCGGGGAAGAAATAAAAACGAATGGAAGCTTTATGTTGCTAGTTTGCTGAACGAATGAGATTCTTAAGGAAAGATTTTCGTTTTTCTTTATTAAAAAGAAAAGCCGAAAGGAAATACATTCATAAGAAGGGAGCTCAACATGGAAAAGTTGCTGATTGAAGGTGGAAGACCTTTAAACGGATCGATTCGCGTGAGCGGTGCAAAAAACAGTGCTGTTGCTCTAATTCCAGCGACAATTTTGGCTGATACTCCAGTAACCATCGGTGGTGTACCTAATATTTCAGATGTGAAGATGTTAGGAGACCTATTAGAGGAAATTGGGGGAGTTGTAACGTATGGTCAGGAGGAAGAGATGACGGTTGATCCTTCCCAAATGGTTGCGATGCCTTTACCAAATGGAAAAGTAAAAAAATTGCGTGCTTCTTATTACTTGATGGGCGCGATGCTTGGTCGTTTCAAAAAAGCTGTAATTGGGCTTCCTGGTGGATGTCACTTAGGACCAAGACCAATCGATCAGCATATTAAAGGGTTTGAAGCGCTAGGTGCACATGTTACAAATGAGCAAGGTGCCATTTATTTAAGAGCAGATGAACTAAGAGGGGCGCGCATTTATTTGGATGTTGTAAGTGTGGGAGCTACGATTAACATTATGCTGGCAGCTGTACGGGCAAAAGGCAGAACTGTGATTGAAAATGCGGCAAAAGAGCCGGAGATTATTGATGTAGCTACATTGTTAACAAGTATGGGTGCGAGAATTAAAGGTGCTGGTACAGATGTGATTCGTATCGAGGGTGTAGATTCCTTGCACGGCTGTCACCATTCTATTATTCCAGACCGTATTGAAGCGGGTACGTATATGATTTTAGGAGCCGCATCTGGCGGAGAGGTAACGGTTGATAATGTCATTCCGCAACATCTAGAGTCAATTACTGCAAAACTAAGAGAAGCTGGTGTGCAAGTTGAAACGAATGATGATCAAATTACGGTGAATGGCAATCGTAGGTTAAGGACGGTTGACATAAAAACACTTGTATATCCAGGTTTTCCGACGGATTTGCAGCAACCTTTTACAACACTTTTAACAAAGGCACATGGAACTGGAGTTGTAACGGATACAATTTACGGTGCCCGTTTTAAACATATTGATGAATTGCGCCGAATGAATGCACAAATTAAAGTAGAAGGCCGTTCTGCCATTGTGACGGGCCCGGTATTGTTACAGGGAGCAAAGGTGAAAGCTAGCGACTTGCGAGCAGGAGCTGCGCTTGTAATCGCAGGATTAATGGCTGATGGAATTACAGAAGTGACAGGTCTCGAACATATTGATCGAGGCTATGAAAATATAGTAGACAAGCTTAAGGGGCTTGGTGCAAATATTTGGCGAGAACAAATGACGCAGCAAGAGATTGAAGAAATGAAAAATGCATAATAGTGTATTTTTTACTAGCTAGTAAAAAATACAAATGAAGTGGTGGTGCTTCCGTTAATGGGGAACGAAGAATCACTACTGACGGAAGCTGCACTTTAATAGAAAGAAACAGTTCACAAAATACGGCATAAATATTCAGACTTAAAGGAGAGGGATTATTGTGGAAAGAAGTTTATCTATGGAGTTAGTACGTGTAACAGAGGCTGCAGCATTATCATCAGCGCGCTGGATGGGACGCGGGAAAAAAGATGAGGCAGACGGTGCAGCAACATCAGCAATGCGTGATGTATTCGATACAATTCCGATGAAAGGTACAGTTGTCATTGGTGAGGGAGAAATGGATGAAGCGCCAATGCTATACATTGGAGAAAAATTAGGTACAGGATATGGCCCACGTGTCGATGTTGCAGTTGATCCATTAGAAGGTACAAACATTGTAGCAGCTGGAGGCTGGAATGCACTTGCTGTTATTGCAATCGCGGATCACGGCAATTTGTTACATGCTCCTGACATGTACATGGATAAAATCGCGGTTGGCCCAGAAGCAGTTGGTGCGGTCGACATTGATGCACCTATTATTGATAACTTACGTGCCGTGGCAAAGGCAAAAAATAAAGATATTGAAGATGTTGTGGCAACAGTTTTAAATCGACCACGTCATCAAGCGATTATTGAAGAAATTCGCAAAGCGGGTGCTCGTATCAAGTTAATCAATGATGGAGACGTAGCTGGGGCAATTAATACAGCATTTGATCGTACAGGTGTTGATATTTTATTTGGTTCTGGTGGCGCACCTGAAGGGGTTCTTGCAGCTGTTGCATTAAAATGTTTAGGTGGAGAAATTCATGGGAAACTTCTTCCGCAAAATGAAGCAGAGTTAGCACGTTGCAAAAAAATGGGTATTGAAGATATAAATCGTATCCTTCGCATGGAAGACCTAGTGAAAGGTGACGATGCAATCTTTGCAGCAACAGGTGTCACAGATGGTGAATTACTACGCGGTGTTCAATTTAAAGGCAGCGTTGGTACAACAGAATCCCTTGTTATGCGTGCAAAATCTGGAACAGTTCGCTTCGTTGATGGACGCCATAGCTTAAATAAAAAACCTAATTTGGTTATTAAGTAAAAAGCGGAGGCGGCTCATTTAGAAGGGAAGGGCATTGGAACTCCTGAAGAAGAGGTGCTTTTTGCCTCGCAGGAAGGGGTGAAATGACCGATCCTTCTAGCCGCCGGAGCTGGATTAAATAAAAGTGGAAATGGCTCGCACAGCCTTCTGCAAAATGAGATAAATAGAAAAAACAGAAGCAATATAAAAAGCGGAGACAAAATTTCTTGTCTGCGCTTCTTGTATTTGTGTTACAACGTATTGATTAAAACTAGACAAAAAGGTTACAATAGTGAATATTACCCTACTTGAACTTATTGCCTTTCATTACTATGTATTTGCCTTCCGTATTTTTTCCCCTTTACCCATGTGAAAAGAGAATAATATTAAAGTGTGGTGTCTAAATGAATTTGTCAATTGCAGCATTAGAAAACATGAAATTAAAAGAGTTATATGAGCTTGCAAAAGAGTTCAAGATTTCGTATTACAGCAAATTAACAAAGAAAGAGTTAATTTTTGCTATATTAAAAGCTCGAGCAGAAAAAGAAGGTTTCTTTTTCATGGAAGGTGTACTGGAGATTATCCAATCAGAAGGATTTGGATTCCTACGTCCAATCAACTATTCTCCAAGCTCAGAAGATATTTATATTTCGGCTTCGCAAATTCGTCGCTTCGATTTGCGTAATGGAGATAAAGTTTCTGGTAAAGTACGACCACCGAAAGAAAACGAACGCTATTTTGGATTACTGCAGGTTGAAGCGGTAAATGGTGATGATCCAGAATCAGCAAAAGAGCGTGTGCATTTCCCTGCATTAACACCGTTATATCCAGATCGTCAAATGAAATTGGAGACGGAGCCGAAGAAATTATCAACACGCATCATGGATTTAATGGCACCAGTTGGATTTGGACAACGTGGTTTAATTGTTGCGCCTCCAAAGGCTGGTAAAACAATCTTGTTAAAAGAAATTGCTCACAGTGTCACAACGAATCATCCAGAAGCGGAATTAATTGTACTTTTAATCGACGAACGTCCAGAGGAAGTAACGGATATTGAACGTTCTGTTAAAGGTGACGTGGTAAGTTCTACATTCGATGAAGTGCCAGAGAACCATATTAAAGTGGCTGAGCTTGTATTAGAACGTGCGATGCGTCTTGTAGAACATAAAAAAGACGTTATTATTTTAATGGATAGTATTACCCGTTTAGCACGTGCCTACAACCTTGTTATTCCACCAAGTGGACGTACATTATCGGGTGGTATTGACCCAGCTGCTTTCCATAGACCAAAACGATTTTTCGGGGCTGCTCGTAATATCGAAGAAGGCGGTAGCTTAACAATTTTAGCAACAGCGCTTGTTGATACAGGGTCTCGTATGGATGATGTGATTTACGAAGAGTTTAAAGGAACAGGTAATATGGAACTTCATTTAGATCGCTCGTTAGCTGAGCGTCGTATCTTCCCAGCGATTGATCTTCGCCGTTCTGGTACGCGTAAAGAAGATCTATTGATTCCGAAGGAACATTTAGACAAGCTATGGGGCATTCGTAAAACAATGCGCGATACACCAGACTTTGTTGAAAATTCCTTACGTAAGCTACGCCAAACGAAAACAAATGAAGAATTTTTACAAAACATTGTTGCAGATTCTAAAAGATATGTAACAACGAAGTAAAGGGAAATGATGAGGACTCGCTTATTATATTAAGCGAGTTTTTTTATGCTTTTTGTGAGAGGAATTTCACCGGTTAGAGCGAAGCGAGCTCATGTATATCCAGCTGCAACGGCAAGAATCTCCGGCCATTTCGCTTCATCAGTTGAAGTAAAAAGCGCTTCTCTCTCGGGAGCTCCAATGTCCTGTGATTCTAAACGAGCCACCTTCGCTTTTTATTTATAAAAAGACAAAAACAGGTAGTTGCAAAATGAAGTTAGCCTTGTTATAATTTCATCATATGTGTTTCATCAATATAGTTGTGATTGCAGCTAAAGATGAAAAACTCTGTTTCGAAAATGATTCAGGGCGGAAGGAGATGAAAAGAATGAAAGCAGGAATCCATCCAGATTACAAGAAAGTTGTATTTATGGACACAAACACAGGCTTCAAATTCTTAAGCGGATCTACTAAAGGATCTAGCGAAACGGTTGAATGGGAAGATGGAAACACTTATCCATTACTAAAAGTTGAGATCAGTTCTGATTCTCACCCATTCTACACTGGACGTCAGAAGTTTGCTACTGCAGACGGACGTGTTGACCGCTTCAACAAGAAATACGGTCTTAAGTAATAAAAAACATAAAACAGGCAAGTGTATGTATTCGCTTGTCTGTTTTTTTTGCGAAAATATTAAACCTTTACCCTACTTTGTATAATAAAAGTGGATGAAAGGAGAGCTCAATGTACTTAATAAATCAAAACGGTTGGATTGAAGTGATTTGCGGGAGTATGTTTTCTGGAAAATCAGAAGAGCTCATCCGCCGTGTACGCCGTACACAATTTGCAAAGCAACATGCAATTGTATTTAAACCATGTATTGATAACCGTTATAGTGAAGAAGATGTTGTATCACATAATGGATTAAAGGTAAAAGCAGTACCTGTTTCAGCTTCAAAGGATATATTTAAACATATAACAGAAGACATGGACGTTATTGCAATCGATGAGGTGCAATTTTTTGATGGGGACATTGTGGAAGTGGTGCAAATATTGGCAAATCGTGGCTATCGTGTCATTGTAGCCGGTTTAGACCAAGATTTCCGTGGTCTACCATTTGGACAAGTTCCTCAGCTGATGGCGATTGCTGAACATGTAACAAAGCTGCAAGCAGTTTGTTCTGTATGTGGGTCTCCGGCAAGCCGTACACAACGTTTAATCGATGGAGAACCAGCTGTATTTGATGATCCAATTATTTTAGTTGGCGCTTCAGAGTCGTATGAGCCGCGCTGTCGTCATTGCCATGCAGTACCTCTAAAACAAGGATAAGTGAAACTCGCTTCATAGAGCGGGTTTTTTTCGAAAATAGATGAAGAGTGGTACGGGTCGGTTCCGCTTTTAAAGGTATCCAGCTCCAGCAGCAAGCTCTTCGCATCTAAGAACCTTCCACACAAAAGGAAAAGAACACCTTGTGTGCGGAAGAACCTTAGCTGGTCAGAGCTGAACGAGCTGCTTCCGCTTTTAAATATATCTAGCTCCGGCGGCAAGAATGGTCGGTGGCTACGCTTTTAAAATAATAATTTGCGTTTTTTTGATTTTGTACCATATACTAATAATATTAGATACTAGGATGTTGAGGTGAATGATGTGTTAGATCGTTTGCAAGCTGTAGAAAATCGTTATGAGAAGTTAAACGAATTATTAAGTGATCCAGAGATTATTAGTGATTCGAATAAGCTTCGTGAATATTCAAAGGAACAATCTGATATTCAAGAAACGGTAGAGGTATACCGTGAGTATAAGGATGTTCGTGAGCAATTAAAAGATGCAAAAGCAATGTTAGAAGATAAGTTAGATGCTGACATGCGTGAAATGGTAAAGGAAGAAGTTTCTGAGTTAGAGCGGCAAGAGAAGGAATTATCAGAGCGTCTGAAAATTTTACTTGTTCCAAAAGATCCGAACGATGATAAAAACGTTATCGTGGAGGTACGTGGTGCTGCTGGTGGCGATGAGGCTGCTTTATTTGCTGGTGATTTATACCGTATGTATAGCCGTTATGCTGAGGTGCAAGGTTGGAAAACTGAAATTATCGAGGCAAGCTATACAGAATTAGGTGGATATAAAGAGATTATCTTTATGATTAACGGTAAAGGTGCTTTCGCAAAATTGAAATTTGAAAATGGTGCACACCGTGTGCAACGTGTTCCGGAAACAGAGTCTGGGGGACGTATCCATACTTCTACAGCAACTGTAGCTGTATTACCAGAAGCGGAAGAAGTAGAAATTGATATTCATGAAAAAGATGTTCGTGTTGATACGTTTGCTTCTAGTGGACCTGGTGGACAAAGTGTTAATACAACGATGTCAGCGGTGCGTTTAACGCATTTACCGACTGGTGTAGTTGTATCTTGTCAGGATGAAAAGTCACAAATTAAGAACAAAGAAAAAGCAATGAAAGTATTACGTGCGCGTGTTTATGATAAGTTCCAACAAGAAGCTCAGGCTGAGTACGATCAAAACCGTAAGCAAGCTGTTGGTACAGGAGACCGTTCAGAGCGTATCCGTACGTATAACTTCCCGCAAAACCGTGTTACAGACCATCGAATCGGTTTAACGATTCAAAAGCTAGATCAAATCTTACAAGGTAAGTTAGATGATTTCATTAACGCCTTAGTGATGGAAGATCAAGCGCAAAAGATGGAGGCAGCTGAGTAATGCGTGTCTATGAAGCCCTGAAATGGGCTTCTTCTTTTTTACAAGAAAATGGACGAGATGAAAATGCGGGAGAAATCGTCCTTTGTCATGTATTAAAGACGAATCGAACAGGTTTAATGATGAACATGCGTGAAGAGATACCTGAGGAACAAGACAAGGCTTTTACGGAATTTATCCACAAACATGTTGATGGGATTCCTGTTCAATATATGCTTGGATACGAAATGTTTTATGGTCGTTCATTTTTCGTAAATGAAGAGGTATTAATACCAAGACCAGAAACAGAAGAGCTTATCGTAGGTGTATTAAATAGAATCCAGCGTAAGTTTGGTAAGCAGGAACTTCATGTAGCTGACATTGGAACGGGAAGCGGAGCGATTTCAATTACACTTGCTTTAGAAAATAAAGGTCTTCATATGTATACAGTAGATATTGCACAGGAATCAATTGAGGTTGCGAAAGAAAATGCAAAGGCGTTAGGAGCGAATGTGACGTTTTATCATGGTGATTTATTATCGCCATTTTATGAAACGGGGCAAAAGTTAGATGTTGTTGTTTCAAATCCTCCATATATACCAGAAGAGGACTGGAGAGGGCTTTCTTCGGTTGTGAAAGAGCATGAACCAAAGCGTGCACTTGTTGGTGGAGAAGATGGGCTTGATTTTTATCGTCGCTTTATGGAGGAGTTACCGAGGGTGTTACAGAAAAAAGCAATTGTTGCTTTTGAAGTAGGTGTAGGGCAAGGGGGAGATGTAAAAGGGTTATTGGAGCAGGCCTTTCCACAAGCTCATGTAGAAGTTGCTTTTGATATTAACGGAAAAGATCGTATGGTATTTGCGGAAATGGAGTAAGGTAGAACCTTACTCCATTTTTTTATAAATCCATTTTGGCTTTTTAACACATAAGTCGCTGTCACGAAGCACAAAAGGTGACCTGTACTCGTTTTCTCTCTTTGTTTTAACTTGGCATAGGGCAGGAAAAGGAACTGACCGCATCTATGCATGGTCGGACGCTCTCGCCCGTTCAAAAAGGAAAAGGTTTGTATCGGTTCCTTGAAAGTTTTTCTATAGATTTAGAATTTAATAGTTTAGAAAGAAGTAAGTGTGTCTACACTGTTTACAGAAGGGACGGTGCAGAGGATGAAAAAACAAGTGATTGCTTATTTTATTTTATTATTAATTGGTGCACAGTTACTTGTGCAGTTTGGATATATGAAAGCTGATGCAAAGGGACCTGCTGTTATTCCAAAGGAAGCGGTTCGATTACGCATTTTAGCGAATAGCGATTCAAATGAAGATCAAGCGCTAAAACGTAAAGTGCGCGATGAAGTAAAAATGCAAATTGATAGTTGGGTAGCCGATTTAAAATCGTTTGAAGAAGCACGCCAAGTCATCCAGAGTCACATCCCAGAAATTGAAAAAACAGTTGCGAGTACGTTAAAACGAGAAGGAAGTAAAGAATCATTTCAAGTTACATTTGGAAAACATATAAAATTTCCTACAAAAGTATACGGGAATTTCATTTATCCGGCAGGAGAATATGAAGCGGTGCTGATTACAATTGGTAAGGGTGAAGGAGCAAATTGGTGGTGTGTATTGTTTCCGCCAATGTGCTTTCTGGATTTCTCTAGTGGAACAGCTGTAAAGAAAGAAGAGCATGTTGTAAAAGCAGAATCCGTTGAAGAAGAACAAGTAGTACCACAACAAGAAAAAGAAGAAGTATCGAAAAAAACAAATGCAAAAAATACATCACAGCAAGAAGTAAGAAAACAAAGTAAGGAAGTTGTTCCAAAGCAAGAAACGGAAAAAGAAATTGCTACAAAAGTGCAAACCGCCGTGAAAGTAAAAAATGCAAAGACTGCCCAAGAGAGAAGTGAAAAACTAGAAGAAAAAGAAGTTGTGGAAAAAGCAGAAAAACCTGTGGAACAGAAACAAAAACAAACGGTGGAAATAGAAGAGCAAGAAAAAGAACTGGAAGTAAAACTGTTTATTGTAGAAGCATTTTCCTCTTTGTTTTCTAAATAAGTACTACTTGTACATCCCTTCTCATATATAGAAATGAGGAGGGATTTATTGTGAAAAAGACTTATTTTGCTACAAACGCTGATATTGAAAGATTACATTCTTTTTTCGGACAAGCTAACAAAAAAGATGATAAAATAAATGAGTTGTATGAACAATTTATGATATTGGAAGATGAGGGAGAAATACAGGCTGTCATTGGTTATGAACAAAAAGGAATGAATGCACTTGTTCGCTCTTGTTTGTTCACACCTACTGTGGATAATAAAACCTTCTTATATTTTTTTGAAATGTTTTTGCAGTATATGAAAGAAAAAAGTATGCAGCAATTGTATTTACTCACAAATCATCCACAATCCGTGACAATCTTTCAGTTTTTTGACTTTACAACTGTGGAAAAGGATAAAGTTCCGGATGATATTAAACAGCTAGAACATTTTTGTGAAAATATAAAACAGCAGAATGTAATAATACTAAATTGTCAGCTATTCACAGAGTTATCCACTGATTAATCAGGTTTATCCACATTTTGTGGATAAACCTTGTTTGTCTTTTGGATAAATCTCATAGTAAACTACAAATAGACAAGTATTTCATGGAAGAAAAGGACGTGGAAAAAAATGCATACAAATATGTGGGTTGTGGATAATGTTGTGGAAACAAAAAAAGATTATCCACAATTACAAGAAGCAGCGAGATTATTAAGGGAAAATGAAGCGGTCGCCTTTCCTACAGAAACGGTGTATGGGCTAGGGGCAAACGCCATGAACGATGAAGCGATTGCGAAAATTTTTGAAGCAAAGGGAAGACCGGGTGATAATCCACTGATTGTCCACATTGGTGCAAAATCACAATTAAGTGGGATTGTAAGAGAAATTACACCAGTTGCGGAAGTATTAATGGAGCACTTTTGGCCAGGACCATTAACAATTATTTTACCTAAAAAAGACGGAATTTCAGAGAAGGTTACAGCAGGACTAGATACAGTTGGGGTTCGAATGCCTGATCATGAAGTGGCACTGGCACTTATCGAAGCAGCAAATGTTCCTGTGGCAGCACCGAGCGCTAATCGTTCTGGACGACCAAGTCCGACGCTTGCTTCTCACGTATATGAAGATCTAAATGGAAAAATTGCTGGTATCGTTGATGGCGGTGCAACAGGCGTTGGTGTTGAATCAACAGTCATTGATTGTACGAGTGAAGTGCCAACGATTTTACGTCCGGGAGGGATTACGAAGGAGCAGTTAGAAGAAGTGATCGGAACAGTTTCTTTAGATCCTGCATTAAAGGATGAAACCGAAAAACCGAAAGCACCAGGAATGAAATATACGCATTATGCGCCGAAAGCACCTCTTAGTATTGTCGAAGGATCTCGTGATTTTATTCAACAACTTGTGGATAAGAAGAAAGAACAAGGATATACAGTCGGTATACTAACGACAGAGGAATATCAACATGTGTATAAAGCGGATGTTGTATTATCTTGTGGGGTAAGAAGTGATTTGGCAAGCGTTGCGACTAAATTATATGACGTACTTAGAACATTTGATGCAAGCAAAGTAGATGTTATTTTTAGTGAATCATTTCCGAATGAAGGAATTGGGAATGCGATTATGAATCGCTTAACGAAGGCGGCAGGACATCACATTATTACTGAAGAGTAGGTGAGTATGTAACTTGTCTTTCTAATAAATAGAATACTTTCATAGATTCTATTTCTCCTCGGATGAGCATATTTTGAAGTAGCACGTCCGAGGAGGGACAAGGATGACGGTTGAACAACTAGTACCTTTAATTATTATGGCATTCGCTTTAGGGATGGATGCATTTTCTGTAAGCCTCGGCATGGGTATGGTAGCATTAAGAATGCGGCAAATTATTTATATCGGTGTGATAATAGGGGCGTTTCATATTTTTATGCCATTTCTCGGTATGATTCTTGGACGCTTTTTATCGGAAAAATTTGGCCAAGTTGCTACGATTGCCGGGGCTATTTTATTAGTTGGATTAGGTTTTTATATTGTTTACTCTTCTATTTTAGAAAGTGAAGATACAAGGTCTACTCCTGCTGGGATTAGTTTGTTTGTATTCGCATTTAGTGTGAGTATCGACAGCTTTTCGGTTGGATTAAGTCTTGGGATTTATGGAGCGCAAATGATTATAACAATATTGCTCTTTGGATTCATTAGCATGATATTAGCGTGGATTGGTTTGTTAATTGGGAGACATGCAAAGCGTATGCTCGGTACATACGGTGAAATACTTGGCGGTATCATTCTTGTCGGTTTTGGATTGATCCTTCTTTTTCCGGTATAACCCTTTTATTATGTAAGAAAATAGGGAAAGGTGAGGGGTATGAAGAAATTGTTGGAATGGTATATTAAGCTGTTAACTTTTTTTCCAAGGTGGCTGCGTAGACTAATCATTTGGGGTGCTATTTTACAAACTGCAGTACTTGGTTAGATTAAATTAATTCGTGAATGGTAAAATAAGTTCCTTTCTGTATGACATATTGTTTCTATTCATATTCGTTATAATAAAATAGCCCATATACATAGAAAGGATGATATGAATGACAAGAATAAAACAAATTTTTGGTATCATTATTAGCTTTTTCGTATTTTGGTTTAGTATGCTCGGTGTACAGATGTTTGCTGAGTTCTTAGATATAGATTCTTTAAAATTTATTGTGGGTAAGACAGAAACAGCACGTATGTTTTCTTCACCGTATCCCTTCTTAATCGTTTTTCTAATTACATTACTTTCTTTATATTTCTTCGTTGTAAAGCTTGGAAAGCCAAAGAAAGAGAATGTACCTATGTTCGAAGAGAAGCCTGAGAAAGTATAATTAAATAAAAAATCGTGTGTAATAAAGGAGTAGGAGTCATGTCTAAAACTTCTCTAGCGGAAGCTGTGAAGTTGAAAAGTATATCTGTTACTTGTTACTAATAACCAATGATAGCTAGAGAGAGCAATGACCAATTTTGATTCTTTTTTGTCTTCTTTTATGAATCCCCCGCCTATAATGGCGGGGGATTTTTGAGGTATATCTGGTTCCAGCGGCAAGAATGGTCGGTGGCTTCGCGTCTTCCTACGAGGCAAAGGTCGCCTCTATGTCAGAGGCTCCATCCACCTTCGATTCTAAGCGAGCCGCTTCCACTTTTAAAGATATCCAGTTCCGACGGCAAGCTCTTCGTGTCTAAGAACCTTCCGCCCCAAAAGGAAAAGAGCGCCTTTGGGGCGAAGGAACCTTTAGCCAGTCAGAGCTGAACGGGCCGTCGCCACTTTTAAATAGGCCTTACAAGTTCAAATTGTTCTCCTAGTTTTGCGTAGTTGTGCCCTGCTAGTCGGCTTACTGGTTTTAGTTCTTCTGCATGAATGCGTCCATTTTCGTATAGATGTTCTGCAATGTGGAAACGGACAACGCGGCCGATTAATAGGTCGCATGCTGGGGAGTCTTCTGTTCCGCCGAGTGGGATAACACGCTCTAATACACATTCCATTCGAATATTTGCTTCTTTTACACCTGGAACTGAAATAACATCACTGTCGATAGGAGTTAGTTTTGCTAATTCAATTTCACTTTGATTTGGAGGGAGATTTGCAGCTGTTTCGTTAATAGCCTCCACATAGGATTCATCGGAGATATGTACAACAAATTCCCCCTTTTCAATTGCGTTTCGTGAAGTATCTTTTCGCACACCTTCTTTTCGTTGTACAGAAACAGAGATGAGCGGTGGATTAGCAGCAACAATATTAAAGTAGCTATATGGAGCCCCGTTTAAAACGCTATCTTTTGTCATAGAAGTCACAAATGCCACTGGTCGCGGAATAATACTCCCTGTTAATAGTTTATAATTATCTTTTTCTGTTTGTTCATTTGGGTTAATCGAAAGCATATTTGTAATCTCCCTTCCTTCATATGAATACTTCTTTGTTTGTTTACAAGATAATGAAGGAAAACTCCTGCTAAAAAAATATTTTTTTGACGCTTTTTGTAAATGGTTTAAAAAGAAAAAGAGCAGCCTCCCTATCTTGTATAGAATGGGGGCTGCTCTTTTAGGATCTATAAATATTTTGAAACTGAGATAGTTGATTAAAGTAAAACGTAAGCACCAGGTCCAGTTAATGCAACACCAACTGCAATAGCAATTAAGATCATGTTATATTCAAACCCGTTTTGTGTTACCCAGTAGCCGTTTTTACCGTGAACTGTAAAGATTGCAACTAGCATTGTACCAACGATAAATAATGCACCAACCCAAGTAAAGATACCTGCTGCGAATAAGAAACCACCTAATAATTCAGTCGCTCCAGCCATAAATGCCATAAATACGCCAGGACGTAAGCCGATTGATTCCATCCAGCCGGCTGTTCCTTTCAGGCCGTGGCCACCAAACCAACCAAATAATTTTTGAGTACCATGACCCATGATTGTAATTCCGATAATAAGACGAATAATAAGAAGACCGATGTTCATCATTTATAAAACCTCCAAAAAGTTATTTACTTATCTTATGTAAGTTATAATAAACCAGTTACTTACTTTAGTCAAGTTGCTATCGATCAAAACATGAAGAAATTTTACAAATCATTTATAAAAAACAAATATATTGTCAAGATATCTAGACAAGTAGGAAGAAAACAGAGAAGATATAAGATAAGGAGTTAATTGTTATTTAGATAATCTGAATTGACTGGAATTTTGCAAAGCGATACAATAAGATTCTATTGGTAATGATGCGATTTATTTCGAAAGCGTTTTTACAGTATAGTATTTGAAGTATGAAGTCTTACGTATATTTCAATCTTTACTACAGATTGAAATATACGTTTTTAAGCCAATTATAAGGAGGACTATCCTATGTTTAAAAAATTATTCGGTTTTGGTTCAAAAACAAATGCAGAAACAATTGTAGCTCCATTAACTGGAGAAGTGAAAAATATTGAAGAAGTACCAGATCCAGTATTCGCTGGTCGTATGATGGGTGACGGTGTTGCAATCGTTCCAACTGAAGGAGTTGTCGTAGCTCCAGTAGATGGCGAAATCGTACAATTATTCCACACAAAACATGCTGTTGGAATTAAAACGAAAAACGGTACAGAAATCTTAATCCACGTTGGATTAGAAACTGTAAAAATGGAAGGTGAAGGTTTCGAAGCTCATGTAGCTGAAGGACAAGCTGTTAAGAAAGGCGATAAATTAATTTCTTTCGATTTAGAATTAATTCGTGAAAAAGCAAAGAGCACAATCACACCAATCGTTATTACGAACACAGATGCAGCGGAATCTATCGATACAACCATAGGTGTATCAGCTACAAAAGGTGCAACAGAAGTAATGAAAGTTACAATGAAATAATGATTTTTTGTAAGGAATCTACGTTTATATGAAATGGATTCCTTATGTTATTTATATAAATCCATTT
>NZ_JBALQK010000008.1:58301-92764 GCF_036965845.1 Bacillus sp. JJ1127
AAAGAGGGGTTTTATGTTGGTTTTTTAAATGAGGTTTTTTGTGGGATGTTTCAGTTAAGTATGATACTATATCGAGGGTACTTGAAACTAGGGTTTCACATATATGTGGATAAGGCGTATTTCTCTTAGAAAAAATAAAAGGGAAATACGCCTTTTATATATTCACATTTCTTTTGTTCCATTGTAATGTACGTTATGATAAATATAGGACATTTGGCATAAGGAGTGGATTTGGATGAAGCGAGTGTTATTTGTTTGCACTGGAAATACATGCCGGAGCCCAATGGCAGAGGCGTTACTTCGTCACCATGGAGAAGATAAATTTGAAGTGCAGTCTGCTGGTGTTTTTGCCAATCCTGGAAGCGATGCATCTTTGTATGCAAAGGAAGCGTTAGCGGCAAAGGGGATTTCAATAACGCATGCTTCAAAGCAAGTAACGGAAGCATTACTTGAATGGGCTGATATTGTATTGACGATGACAGGAAATCATAAACAGCTTGTACTGGGGTATCATCCAAAGGTGGAAGAGAAGTTGCATACATTATATGAATTTACAGAGGGTATAAGTAAGGATATTTCAGATCCATTTGGAGGTTCGCTTTCCATTTATCAAACGACATTAGCAGAGATGGAAAAACTTGTACAAACTTTATTGGAAAAACATTCAGAAAGCTAATGTTTCGTGTATAATACCATATTGGAGATAGACTTGTTTAAATGAGCAAGTTTTAGGTTGTGTAACCATATATCAGTGGTGTAAAACAATCCATTGATAAAAGTTGTATTAAAATTTTGGAGGGGTAAAAATGAAAGTAGTAATAGCATCTGATCACGGCGGCATGAATATCCGCAAAGAAATCGTAAGTTTATTAGAAGAATTAAATATTGAATACATTGATTTAGGATGCGAGTGTGAAGCAGGATCTGTTGATTACCCTGATTTTGCATTTCCAGCAGCAGAAATGGTTGCAAACGGTGAAGTAGACCGTGGTATTTTAGTTTGTGGAACAGGCATTGGTATGTCAATTGCAGCAAATAAAGTACACGGTATTCGTTGTGCGTTAGTTCATGATACATTTAGTGCAAAAGCAACGAGAGAGCATAATGATAGCAACATGTTAGCTATGGGCGAGCGTGTAATTGGAGCAGGTTTAGCACGCGATATCGCAAAAATTTGGTTAACGACTGATTATGAAGGTGGACGTCACGAAAACCGTGTAGGAAAAATTAAAACATACGAAGCGAAGTAATAGATTCTAATTTCTATTGAAGCATAATATAATTTGTTGAATCAACCTGTGAAAGGAAGAGGCGTAATGATGGAAATAGTAAAAGTGAAAGAGCAGCTACAAATATCGCTTTCTGAATTTCAAGAACAAGCTTCTTTACAAAGCGGTCAAATTTTTGTAGTAGGCTGTAGCACGAGTGAGGTGCTAGGGGAGAGAATTGGGACATCAGGGACGATGGAAGTGGCAGAAGCAATTTTTTCTGAGCTAACACAATTTCAAAAACAAACGGGTATAGAATTAGCGTTTCAATGTTGCGAGCATTTAAACCGCGCTTTAGTGGTAGAGAGAGAAATGGCAATGAAATATCAATTTGAAATTGTAACCGTTACGCCTGTCAGATCAGCGGGTGGTGCATTAGCAACATATGCCTATCATAATTTTAAGGATCCTGTAGTAGTGGAATTTATTAAAGCCGATGCAGGAATGGATATTGGTGATACGTTCATTGGTATGCATTTAAAACATGTGGCTGTTCCGATTCGCACAAGTGTGAAGGCAATTGGTAATGCACATGTAACGATGGCTAAAACTCGTGCGAAACTTATTGGGGGAGCACGCGCTGTATATGCGGTAGTAGAAGAAACTGTTACTTGTCGTTAAAGATGAAGAACTTGGAAGTTATACTATACCTTTATATCATCTTGTACGAAGGTATGTTGTCTGACTTTATAATAGAAGAAAGAAAAGACCAAACTTGGTCTTTTTTTCTTTTATGATATAGAAAGTCATGTTAGAATGTATTTGAAAACATGAAGGTTTGAAAGAATTACAACTTGAATTTTCGTTTTTTCTGAATAAATAGGAAAAAACTATTAGGAATTGATGTAGTTCGTTCAGAAAAGGGGGATTATGGTGGATCATTTAAAACGTCAAGATGAAAAGGTATTTGCTGCAATTGAAGCAGAACTAGGAAGACAACGTTCAAAAATTGAGCTAATTGCTTCAGAGAACTTCGTAAGTGAAGCGGTAATGGAAGCACAAGGTTCTGTTTTAACAAATAAGTATGCTGAAGGTTATCCTGGTAAACGTTACTATGGTGGTTGTGAGCACGTAGACGTCGTAGAGGATATTGCACGTGATCGTGTAAAAGAAATTTTTGGCGCTGAACATGTAAATGTTCAACCACATTCTGGTGCACAAGCAAATATGGCTGTATACTTTACGATTTTAGAACATGGCGATACAGTACTTGGTATGAACTTATCCCATGGTGGTCACCTAACACACGGAAGCCCTGTTAACTTCAGTGGGGTACAATATAATTTCGTAGAATATGGAGTGGATGCTGACTCTCACCGTATCAATTATGATGATGTGTTGGCAAAAGCAAAAGAACATAAACCAAAATTAATCGTTGCAGGTGCAAGTGCGTACCCTCGTGTGATCGATTTCAAGAGATTCCGTGAAATCGCAGATGAAGTAGGGGCATACTTAATGGTGGATATGGCTCATATCGCAGGTTTAGTTGCGGCGGGCTTACATCCAAATCCAGTGCCACATGCACATTTCGTTACAACAACAACACATAAAACATTACGTGGCCCACGTGGTGGTATGATTTTATGTGAAGAGCAATTTGCAAAGCAAATCGATAAATCAATCTTCCCGGGTATTCAAGGTGGGCCACTTATGCATGTGATTGCTGCAAAAGCTGTTGCATTTGGTGAAGCACTGCAAGAAGATTTTAAAACATATGCACAAAACATCATTAATAATGCACAACGCTTAGCAGAAGGACTTCAAAAAGAAGGACTTACACTTGTTTCTGGTGGAACGGACAACCATCTTATCCTAATCGATGTTCGTAACTTAGAAATTACAGGTAAAGTGGCAGAGCACGTATTAGATGAAGTGGGTATTACAGTGAACAAGAATACAATTCCATTTGAAACAGCAAGTCCATTTGTAACAAGCGGTGTACGTATTGGTACAGCGGCAGTAACATCTCGCGGCTTCGGTTTAGAAGAAATGGATGAAATTGCAGCAATCATTGCTCATACATTGAAAAATCATGAGGATGAAGTTGCATTAGAAGAGGCACGTAAGCGTGTAGAAGCATTAACAAACAA
Source organism: Bacillus sp. JJ1127 (assembly GCF_036965845.1). Taxonomy (NCBI): domain Bacteria; kingdom Bacillati; phylum Bacillota; class Bacilli; order Caryophanales; family Bacillaceae; genus Bacillus; species Bacillus sp. JJ1127. The sequence continues at coordinate 61,660 of NZ_JBALQK010000008.1, forward strand.
ATTCCCAATGTATACAGATTTATAATAGATTGAACAAAGACTGCTGGAGCTCATAATGTTCCAGCGGTTTTTTTATCCTGCTATTTGCGGGCAGTAATATCCTCACTTCAAAATTTGGAGAAAGCAAAGAAGTTAGGTAGGAAAGAAATTGCCCGTAAAAGCCCGATTGGTGAGGGCTAATAATCAGTGAGGGAAGAAACCCTCGCTAATTAAAGTTTCACTTTATGTCTCATGAAATGATATATGCTTTTTAAAAATACTTTTTACGTGATGTAGAAATGTAGAGCTATGTTTGAAATGAATTTAGGCAAACGAGTAATTAGGGGGAAATAAGGCAGATATTATGTTTTAAGTATGTATACAAATCGTGAATAAATTTTGGAGATATAATGAAGGATACAGCTTCCATAATTGGTAAAAATATTAGGTGAGTTTAGTATAGATTTAATATTTTTCCAAATTTGCCCTTGAATATTAGTAGCGTTTTCTTTAAAATCGTAAATAGTGCAAAACGGCGTGTACGCACGCATGAATATCATCTGAAGGAGAGATTCACATGGGAAAACTGTATGTATTTGATCACCCGTTAATTCAACATAAGATTACATATATTCGCGATAAAAATACAGGTACAAAAGAATTTCGTGAATTAGTGGATGAAGTAGCAAGCTTAATGGCTTTTGAAATTACACGCGATCTTCCACTTGAAGAGATTGAAATTGAAACACCTGTAAGTAAAGCGAAAACAAAAGTGATCGCTGGTAAAAAACTTGGTTTAATTCCGATTTTACGTGCAGGTTTAGGGATGGTAGATGGGATTCTGAAATTAATTCCAGCAGCAAAAGTGGGACACGTTGGTTTATATCGTGACCCTAAAACATTGCAACCGGTAGAATACTATGTGAAGCTTCCAACGGATGTAGAAGAACGTGACTTTATCGTACTTGATCCGATGTTAGCAACAGGTGGTTCTGCAGCTGAAGCAATTAACTCTCTGAAAAAGCGTGGTGCGAAACAAATTAAATTAATGTGTATCGTAGCTGCACCAGAAGGGGTAAAAGTTGTGCAAGAAGAACATCCTGATGTTGATATTTATGTAGCGGCATTAGATGAGAAGTTAAATGACCATGGTTATGTTGTTCCAGGTCTAGGTGATGCTGGTGACCGTTTATTTGGAACGAAGTAAGACAACAGACGAGAGGGATTCCCTGCTCGTCTGTTTTTTATTTAACAAAACTGGAGTTTGAGAAAGAAGTGACGAACCAACATACAAATGGTATTTTTTGTATATGCAACATAAATTGCATATATATCACATATACTATAGAGGTCTAACTTCTATGAGGCCCTATACTATGGAAGAAAAACGTTATATCCTAAAAATATAATAGTGACAAACTTGTGAACATTTTCTTCTATTATAAATAGAAAACTTCAAGAAATTATATAGCTTTCACCAGTATTTAGAAGGGGAACGTTTTCATTTTTGGCAGGAAATGACTAATACTCAAATTTTTTGATTTTTTACGATTTCTCGTTGACAGTGCTAATACCCTATTGTATGCTAACAACGGGGATAGATGGTAGGGCTTTCAGTGACAAATTTGCATCTATTTCGTGAAGAAAAAGCAAAATTTTTATTTTGTGTAGAATTTATACAAAAAAATGAGTTATTATTAACACATCGTGAATGAGGGTTACATATTGGAGGGATGAATCCTTGCAAAAAGACGATCGCAACCCAATAAAAGCATATGCTTTAATGACAGGAATTCTTGCTCAATTAGTCGGTTCTATTCTTGTTGGAATCTTTGGTGGGCAATGGATTGACAGTAAGGTTGGAACGTTTCCATTGTTTCTTATTATAGGCTTATTGCTTGGATTAGGAACAGGGATTTACGCAATGATTCGACTCATTCGACATTATTATTCGGGAGAGCAATGATGATAGACGTACATGGACTTGTCCAAAGACAAAAGAAATATATGTACTACTTGCTTGCGCTTCTTGTGCTAGGATGGGGATTTACCTCTTACAAGGATGTATTTCTTGGACTGATTATCGGGACGATTTTCAGTTTTCTTAGTTTGCGCATTATTGCACGTAAAACAGACAAGCTATTAGACCGCGTTACAAATGGAGAAAACGTGAAATTTAAAGCGACGGCTGTAAGTACATATTCGAGATTTGCCACGATTGGGTTACTAATTTTATTTGCAGCGAAATATCAGCATTTAATTGCGATGTGGAGCTTAGGTGTAGGATTGCTGACAGGATATCTTGTCATGATCATAGATTTTCTTTATTTAGAGTATAAGAGCAGGGAAGAGAGGTGAATTACTAGTGGAACACGGTAAATTAGTTGAATTTCTAGGTTTAACGTTCGATTTGTCCTCAGTCATGATGGTTACTGTTGCAGCAGTTATTGTTTTCTTAATCGCTGTTATTGGAACTCGCAGCTTAGCTCTTCGTCCTACCGGAATGCAAAACTTCATGGAATGGATTTTAGACTTCGCGAAAGGGATTATTAACAGTACGATGGACTGGAAAACAGGTGGACGCTTTTTAACACTCGGCGTTACGCTTATGATGTTTATTTTCGTATCAAACATGCTCGGCTTACCATTCATGTATTCAACAACTGAGGCTGGCGAACACATTGCATGGTGGAGATCGCCAACGTCTGACCCAGCAGTTACATTAACATTAGCCGTGATGGTAGTTACCCTCACCCATTACTATGGAATTAAGATGAAGGGTACAAAAGAATACTTAAAAGGGTTTTTCCAACCTATGAAATTCTTATTTCCTTTAAAGGTTATTGAGGAATTTGCTAACACATTAACGTTAGGTCTTCGTCTATTCGGTAACATCTATGCTGGTGAGATTTTATTAGGATTACTTGCCAAATTAGGTGGAAGTACAGTACTTGGAGCGTTGGGTGCTATTGTGCCGATGTTAGCGTGGATGGGATTCAGTGTGTTCGTTGGTTCAATCCAAGCGTTTATCTTTACAATGTTAACGATGGTTTATATGGCTCATAAAGTAAGTCATGACCATTAATATACTTTAATAAGTAAGTAAAAAATCTATTTTTTTATAATACAAAGGAGGACATTTTAAATGAGTTTAGGTGTAATCGCAGCTGCAATTGCAATTGGTTTATCAGCATTAGGTGCAGGTATTGGTAACGGTCTTATCGTATCACGTACAATCGAAGGTGTTGCTCGTCAACCAGAATTAAAAGGCGCACTTCAAACAATTATGTTCATCGGGGTTGCATTAGTTGAGGCACTTCCAATCATCGGTGTAGTTATTGCATTCATTGTAATGAACAAATAAGGGATACTCCCCTTACATAGATGGCGAAGAGTGTTTTTTGAACTTTCTTCGCCATTGCTTTATGAACGAAATGTATGTCTTTTTTTTTCATATGGTCAATTTAGATATCTCGAAGGGAGTGAATCCTTGTGCCAACTTTATTATTAGGAGCTGCCATTCCATTTGGAACGATTGCTTACACATTGCTAGTTTTCCTAATTTTATTAGTAATGCTTCGCAAATTTGCTTGGGGTCCTTTGATGGGAATTATGAAGGAACGTGAAGAGCATGTTGCTAGTGAAATCGACGCTGCAGAAAAGAACAATGCAGAGGCGAAAAAATTAGTAGAAGAACAACGTGAAATGTTAAAACAATCACGTGTGGAAGCACAAGAGTTAATCGAAAGAGCGAAAAAGCAAGCAGAAGATCAGAAAGATGTTATTGTCGCTGCTGCAAAAGAAGAAGCAGAGTCAATTAAAACATCTGCTGTACAAGAAATTCAACGCGAAAAAGAGCAAGCAATTGCTGCTCTGCAAGAACAAGTCGCTTCTTTATCTGTTCAAATTGCTTCTAAAGTAATTGAAAAAGAACTAAAAGAAGAAGATCAAGTGAAATTAATTCGCGATTATATTAAAGAAGTAGGAGAAGCGCGATGAGCAATGAGATTGTAGCAAAACGTTATGCTGTCGCTCTTTTTCAAATTGCAAAAGAAAAACACGTATTAGAGATGTTTGAAGAGGAATTACGCCTTGTACAAAACGTTTTTGTAACGAACGGAGAACTACAAAGCTTTTTAACACAACCAAACATTTCGAAGGAACAGAAAAAAACGTTTCTTTCTAACGTATTTGCTTCTGTTTCTGAATCAATTTTAAATACGTTATATATTTTAGTTGATAATAAACGCATTGAAATCCTGCCTGAAATTGCAAATGAATATGTTGTTCTTGCTAATGAAGAACGCAACGTAGCAGATGCAACTGTTTACTCTATTCGTCTTCTATCTGAAGATGAAAAACTTAGCATTGCAGAATCATTTGCGAAGAGAACAGGAAAAGATGCAATTCGCATAAAGAATGTTGTAGATGAAGATTTACTAGGCGGAATTAAAGTACGCATTGGAAATCGCATTTATGATGGTAGTTTACAAGGAAAGTTAGCACGTATTCAGCGTGAACTTATGAAGAATAGATAGGGGTGAAGCACATGAGCATCAGAGCTGAAGAAATTAGCGCACTGATAAAGCAACAAATCGAGAACTATCAGTCTGAAATCGAAGTTAGTGATGTTGGTACAGTTATCCAGGTTGGTGACGGTATTGCGCGTGCTCATGGTCTTGATAACGTTATGGCTGGTGAACTTGTAGAGTTCTCTAATGGCGTTATGGGACTAGCACAAAACTTAGAGGAAAACAACGTAGGTATCATTATTTTAGGACCTTACACAGAAATCCGTGAAGGTGACGAGGTTCGTCGTACTGGTCGCATCATGCAAGTGCCAGTAGGGAAAGAACTAATCGGTCGTGTTGTAAACCCATTAGGTCAACCAGTAGATGGTTTAGGCCCAATCAATACAACAAACACTCGTCCAATCGAAAGTCCAGCACCAGGTGTAATGGATCGTAAATCTGTTCATGAGCCACTTCAAACAGGTATTAAAGCGATCGATGCTCTTGTACCAATTGGCCGTGGTCAACGTGAGTTAATCATCGGTGACCGTCAAACAGGTAAAACAGCAGTTGCACTTGATACAATCATTAATCAAAAAGATGAAGATATGGTTTGTATCTACGTTGCAATTGGGCAAAAAGAATCTACAGTACGTAACGTAGTAGAAACTTTACGTAAGCACGGTGCATTAGAGTACACAATCGTTGTAACAGCATCAGCTTCTCAACCAGCTCCATTATTATACTTAGCTCCTTACGCTGGTGTAACAATGGGTGAAGAGTTCATGTACAATGGTAAACACGTATTAGTAGTATACGATGACTTATCAAAACAAGCAGCAGCTTATCGTGAGCTGTCATTACTATTACGTCGTCCTCCAGGTCGTGAAGCGTATCCAGGGGATGTATTCTACCTACATTCTCGCTTACTAGAGCGTGCAGCAAAATTAAGTGATGCAAAAGGCGGCGGTTCTTTAACAGCTCTACCTTTCATCGAAACACAAGCAGGGGACGTATCAGCTTACATCCCAACAAACGTAATCTCTATCACAGATGGACAAATCTTCTTACAATCTGATTTATTCTTCTCTGGTGTACGTCCAGCGATCGATGCAGGTACTTCAGTATCTCGTGTTGGTGGATCTGCTCAGATTAAAGCGATGAGTAAAGTATCAGGTACACTTCGTCTTGACCTTGCATCTTATCGTGAGTTAGAAGCGTTCGCTGCGTTCGGTTCTGACCTTGATAAAGCAACTCAAGCGAAATTAAACCGTGGTGCTCGCACAGTTGAAGTATTAAAACAAGGATTACACAAACCACTGCGAGTAGAGAAACAAGTTATTATTCTTTACGCTCTAACACGTGGATTCCTAGATGATATCCCAGTAGCAGATATCACTCGTTTTGAAGAAGAACTTCATGCTTGGTTAGATTCAAATGCAGCTGAATTATTAAGCGAAATCCGCACAACTAAGAAACTTGCGGATGACGATAAATTTGCAGCAGCAATTAACGGATTCAAAAAAGTATTCGTAGCTTCTGAATAATAAAAAGCGGAAGCGGCTCGTTAGCCGCTGAAACTAGATTATATAAACAGGCAACTCTTACAGAGATTGCTGACGGTTATGTAAAGGAAAAGAGTAGGTGCACCTATTCTTTTCCTTCAATCATGAGCAAGAAGATCTTGCAACGTAGATTAGAAAGATGAATGAAAAGAAATCTTACTAATCGTGCCAACTTCCGGAAAAAAGGTGGTGAAAACCTGTGGCATCTTTACGCGATATAAAAGCGAAAATTAATTCGACTAAGAAAACGAGTCAAATTACGAAGGCGATGGAGATGGTATCTGCATCGAAATTAAACCGTGCAGAACAAAATGCTAAATCTTTCGTTCCGTATATGGAAAAGATTCAAGAAGTAGTAGCGAGTATTGCGCAAGGTAGCAAAGGAATCAATCATCCAATGCTAACAGCACGCCCTGTAAAACGTACGGGATACATCGTTATTACATCTGATCGTGGACTAGCAGGTGGTTATAACAGTAACGTATTACGTACGGTAAGTAACGTAATTCGTGAACGTCATAATATGGATTCAAACCAATATTCAATTATTGTGCTTGGACGACTAGGACGTGATTATTTAAAACGTCGCGGCTTTAACATCATTGATGAAGTAGTTGGGCTATCTGACCATCCTTCATTTACAGATATTAAAGACCTTGCTTCTCGAGCGATTGCGATGTTCGCAGATGGTGCTTATGATGAGCTGTATATTTACTACAACCATTACGTGAGTAAAATTTCACAAGAAGTAACGGAAAATAAAATTTTACCGCTTACGGAAGTGACGTCTGACAAACCGACGACAGCTTATGAGTTTGAACCTTCTGAAGAAGATATCTTAAAAGTATTATTGCCACAATACGCAGAAAGCTTAGTGTACGGTGCATTACTAGACGGTAAAGCAAGTGAACACGCAGCGCGTATGACAGCAATGAAGAGTGCTACAGACAACGCAATGGAAGTTATCGATACACTTACACTTTCATTCAACCGTGCTCGACAAGCAGCGATTACGCAAGAAATTACAGAAATCGTTGGTGGAGCAGCAGCGTTAGAATAGTAATAAAAAGCGGAGGTGGCTCGTCCAGAAGGGGGGAAATGACCGACCCTTCTAGCCACCGGAGCTAGATTAATAAAAGGCGGAAGCGGCTCTTTCCGAAGAGTCGCTCAAGCTAAACTAATAAAAAATGAAAGCCGACTCTCATAGAAAGCTGGCTAATTTAAAGAAAGCTAGGAGGGAACCCGATGAATAAAGGGCGCGTTACGCAAATCATGGGTCCGGTTGTAGACGTTAAGTTTGACGGCGGAAAGCTACCTGAAATCTACAATGCCCTTAGAATTAAACAAGACGCAGTTAACTTAACTTTAGAAGTTGCACTTCACTTAGGTGATGACACAGTTCGTACGGTTGCGATGTCTTCTACAGATGGACTTGTTCGTGGCATAGAAGTAGAGGATACTGGTAAACCAATTTCTGTTCCAGTTGGTGATGCAACACTTGGTCGTGTATTTAACGTATTAGGTGATGCAATTGACTTAGATGGTGAAGTTGCAGCGGATGTACGCCGTGATCCAATTCACCGTCAAGCACCTGCATTCGAAGAGTTATCTACAAAAGTAGAAATTCTTGAAACTGGTATTAAAGTAGTAGACTTGCTTGCTCCCTACATTAAAGGTGGTAAAATCGGTCTATTCGGTGGTGCCGGTGTAGGTAAAACAGTATTAATCCAGGAGTTAATTAACAACATCGCACAAGAACACGGCGGTATTTCTGTATTCGCTGGTGTAGGTGAGCGTACTCGTGAAGGTAACGACTTATACCACGAAATGAGTGATTCTGGCGTAATCAAGAAAACAGCGATGGTATTCGGACAAATGAACGAGCCACCTGGTGCACGTCAACGTGTTGCATTAACAGGATTAACAATGGCTGAACATTTCCGTGATGAGCAAGGACAAGACGTACTATTGTTCATCGATAATATCTTCCGTTTCACGCAAGCGGGTTCTGAAGTATCTGCCCTTCTTGGTCGTATGCCATCTGCGGTAGGTTACCAACCAACACTTGCAACTGAAATGGGTCAATTACAAGAACGTATTACATCTACAAATAAAGGGTCTATCACGTCTATCCAAGCGGTATATGTACCAGCCGATGACTACACTGACCCAGCACCAGCTACAACGTTCGCTCACTTAGATGCAACAACAAACTTAGAGCGTCGTTTAACACAAATGGGTATTTACCCAGCGGTAGACCCATTAGCGTCTACATCTCGTGCACTTTCTCCAGAAATCGTTGGAGAAGAGCATTATGCAGTTGCTCGTCAAATCCAACAAACGCTACAACGTTATAAAGAGCTTCAAGATATCATCGCTATCTTAGGTATGGACGAGTTATCTGAAGAAGATAAATTAGTTGTACATCGTGCTCGTCGCGTTCAGTTCTTCTTATCACAGAACTTCCACGTAGCAGAGCAGTTTACAGGTCAAAAAGGATCTTATGTACCTGTAAAAGAAACAGTTCGTGGATTCAAAGAAATTCTAGAAGGAAAATATGATGACCTTCCAGAAGATGCATTCCGTCTTGTTGGTGGCATTGAAGAAGTTATTGAAAACGCGAAGAAAATGATGGCGTAAGGCCTTAGGAGGGACGAATTATGAAGACATTTCCAGTCAGTATTGTAACTCCTGATGGACCGGTTTACGAAAAAGAAGTAGAAATGGTAAGCGTGAAAGCAGAAAGTGGGGAAATGGGGATCTTACCAGGTCACATTCCAACTGTTGCGCCGCTAAAGATTAGTGCGGTTCGTTTGAAAAATGGCGGTCACACTGATTATGTAGCAGTAAGCGGTGGCTTTATCGAAGTTCGTCCAGATAAAGTAACAGTATTAGCACCATCTGCTGAAGAAGCAAACCATATCGATATCCATCGTGCAAACGAAGCGAAGCGTCGTGCTGAGCAGCGTTTACAAGATAAACAAGTACATGTTGACTTTAAGCGTGCAGAGCTTGCACTAAAACGAGCGATTAACCGTTTGAATGTTTCTGACATGAAATAAGAAAATCCGTAAAGGTTCATTCCTTTACGGATTTTTTTATGAATAGAATAGGCTAAATTTTTATGTTATAGGAAATATTACAAAAAAATATTACAAAAAATGATATAATTGTAAGTGTAATTTTATATATAAATAGATACATAGTGTAAGGAGATGAGAAAGTGATTGGTGAAATGAAACGAGAAGCATTGCAATCGTTAAATGGAAAATGGGGGCTTAGTGTAGGTTCGACAATTCTATATTTTATTTTGAATTATATACTCTCATTCGTGGCATCATTTATTATTTTAATTCCTGGAATATTTTTAATGGCGATAATTGGTAGTTCTATAAGCTCATTTGAAGAGGAAACAGCAACAGTTGGTGCTGTTATGGCTATTATCGTTATTTATGGTCTGATGTTCATAGTGAACCTTGCATCATACGGTATCATGACATATGGTTATATGAATCTGTCCTTACGCCTTAGCAAGAGGGATGGTGCTGTAATAGATTGCTTATTTGAAGGGTTCCGTGGGTTTAAACGAATGCTGAAAGCAATAAAGGCAATGTTGGCAATTTGTCTATACACAGGAACTTGGATTCCGTTAATATTAATCAGTATGTTTGTGTTTCTATTTGGGGAAGGAAGTGATTCAGCAAATGAATCATTAGGAATTGCTTTCTTTGTTTTATTATTTATTTCGTTTATAGTAATTGTTATTGCTTCTCTTTCATATGCGATGACTTATTACATTCTAGTGGAAAATCCAGAATACGGTGTTTTACAAGCGCTGAGAGAAAGTAAAGCGATGATGAAAGGACATAAAATGGATCTATTCCTTTTAGGGCTTAGCTTCATCGGCTGGGCTGTGTTAGCAATTTTTACTTTTGGAATTGGATTTCTTTGGCTCTATCCATATTTCAATACAACGATAGCACATTTTTATCAATACGTATCAGAAAAATAAATCGTATTAAAAATATATGGAAAACGAGGTGCATAATAGTTGTATGCACCTCGTTTTTTTGAAATATAAGATGCGAGCGGCGTGTTATACTAATAATAAAGTAGAGGTTCATTCGATTTAGGAGGTTTCATATGATTAGTGATTTAAAAGGAAGAGCGCTGGATGCCTTGGAAGGAAAATGGGGACTAGCAGTAGGTACTACATTACTGATTGCAGTTCTTGCTTCTGTTTGTAAGCTTGTTGTTACATTTCCTTTCTCAATGATTTGGGGATGGAATGAAGCAAGAGGATCCTTTTCAGTGGATATTGTCGTGATGCTTATTATTGGACCGTTAACTTTAGGGGCATATTATCTTGTTTTGAATGCGATTCGTGAGAGAGAGGTTCGTATTGGACAGTTGTTTAGATGGTTTACAGATGGAACTAAATTTATAAAATCATTTTTAACATATTTGTTAGTGTGCATTTATCTTACTTTATGGACAATACTACTGATTATTCCAGGAATTATTAAATCTTTCTCGTACGCGATGACGTATTTTATTTTAAATGATCATCCGGAGTATTCAATGAATCAAGCCATTACGGAAAGCCGCCGTATGATGGATGGACATAAAATGGATTATTTCTTATTATGCTTAAGTTTCATTGGTTGGTTCTTGTTAAGTATCGTTACTTTAGGAATCGGTTTCTTATGGTTAGCACCATATTTTTATACAACAACTGCGGCATTCTATGATGAAATTTCACAGGACTATTATCAAAAAGAAAATCCTACCTTTTAAGAAAACACCCAGCATGAAATTTATGCTGGGTGTTTTTTGTAGAAATTTCATGAATTGTTTACTACCGAGTGGCTTGCTGAAGTAGTATCCTTGCATATACCTACAATTGTTATCTTGTAAGAATGGCAGTTGTTCTTTCGTCTATCATTGCAATATGTTCTGTTAGTTCTATATCAAGAAGATGTGGTTGTAAACCAGTTTCTTCAAAGATGGAAACAATCGTTTGTACAAGATTATTTTGTAGAAATTCTTTAGGTGACAAATTAGCTCCTGTTTTAACAAAAACATATTAGAATTCCCTTTTAAGAAAAATGTGAACGATTTAGGAAGATTTTACACATTATTCCTAACGTATCGACATAGGAATTTGAAGTTTGCTATAATGATATAAATAGTCGCATTATTTAGAAAAATTTAAAAATAATAAATGATGCGGTTGAGACATATTGTTTACTAAGTGAATTTGTTCTTAATTCAGGGGGGAGGGTTTCACAATGGCAAATGTATATGAAAATAGTTATATGATCGTTGGCATCTTCTTGCTATTGGGCATATTGCTGCCGGTAGTGGCTCTTACATTAGGAAAGTTGTTGCGACCGCATAAGCCGAGTGCGGCAAAGGAAACAACGTACGAAAGCGGAATTGAACCCTATCATGATGCAAATGTTCGTTTTCATGCTCGCTATTATATTTTTGCATTATTATTTGTCATCTTTGATGTGGAAACCTTATTTTTATATCCGTGGGCTGTTGCGTATGACAAGCTTGGTTTGTTCGCGCTTATTGAAATGCTAATCTTTGTCATTATGTTAATCGTGGGTCTGGCGTATGCTTGGAAAAAGAAGGTGTTACAATGGCTATAAATTTCGAGGAATTACATCCACAGGAACGGGCGGAATTAGAGAGAAATATTTTCTTTACAACATTAGAACAGGTAAAGGGGTGGGCACGTAGTAACTCTTTATGGCCAATGACATTTGGATTGGCGTGCTGCGCAATTGAAATGATGGGGGTTGGTTCATCGCATTATGATTTGGATCGATTTGGGTCATTCTTTCGGACATCACCGAGGCAATCGGATGTCATGATTGTTTCTGGAACAGTGACGAAGAAAATGGCACCTATTGTACGGCGTTTATATGATCAGATGCCAGAGCCGAAATGGGTTATTGCAATGGGATCTTGTGCAACAGCTGGCGGACCATATGTGAATTCGTATGCTGTTGTAAAAGGGGTAGATCAAATCGTACCAGTAGATGTGTATATCCCGGGATGTCCTCCTAATCCAGCAGCCTTAATTTATGGAATTAATAAACTGAAAGAGAAGATTCGTTACGAAGCAAAGACTGGGAAGCAGGTGACGAATAGATGAGTGATCCTAATAACAATTTAGAGGATATGAAGAAAGAAGCCGCTAGACATGCGAAAGAAGAAGCTCGAAACCGTCTTGCCGCAAAACATGAAATGGAAATAGCTAAGTTTAAAGCGCAAGAACAAGAGAAAGCGCTATCAAGTAATAATGAGATAAATATGGAAGAGACCCAACACCATGCTGCGGAGAAGAAACAAGCATCGGTGGATGGGGAAATATCAGAAGAAGCAAAAGCGGCAGCGCTAGCGAAGCAGAAAGCAAAAGAAGGAGCGGAGGTATCAGACGAGGAGAAAGCCAAAGCGAAGGAAAAGGAAGTGGCAGCAGCAAAGGCCAAAGCAGCAGCGCTAGCGAAGCAGAAGGCATTGGAAGGTACTGGGGCACCTGAAGATGAGAAGGCGAAGGCAATTGCAGCAGCGAAGGCAAAAGCCGCCGCTATCGCAAGAGCAAAGGGGACTGTGAGTAAGAAGGAAGAAGCACTAGAGCAGGAGAAACCGTCACTAAACCAACCATATTTAAATACTTATGTAGAGATTGTTAAGGAGAAAATAGGGGAACATTCATTAGTAGATTCCTATATTAATAAGCTTTCAAAAGATGTTCCAACACTTGTAGTTAAGCTGGAAAATTACTATGAAGTGATGGAATTATTACGGTTCCATAAGGGACTTGCTTTTGATTATATGTCGGAGCTACATGCGACTGATTTTGTTACACATATGGAAGTATATGTTCATTTATTTTCATATGGAAAGAAACAGTCTGTAGCGGTGAAGGTGAAATTAGACCGAGAGGCGCCGCAAGTAGCATCGATTACACCGCTTTGGAACGGGGCAAATTGGCCAGAGCGCGAGGCATATGACTTACTTGGCATTATCTTTAAGGGGCACCCGAATTTAACGCGTATTTTAATGTCAGATGATTGGGTAGGGCATCCGCTTCGAAAAGATTACGAACCGTTTGATGTGGAGGTGTAGCATTATGATCCGTACAGAAGAGATGCTTTTAAATGTAGGACCACAGCACCCGAGTACACATGGTGTATTTCGGCTTGTTATTAAAATCGATGGGGAAATCATTAAAGAAGCTACACCTGTCATTGGTTATTTACACCGTGGGACGGAGAAAATCGCCGAGAGCTTACAGTATACACAAATTATCCCATATACAGATCGAATGGACTATTTATCAGCAATGACCAATAACTATGTCATTTGTCATGCTGTTGAGACAATGATGGGACTGGAAATTCCAGAGCGTGCGGAATATTTACGAGTGCTTGCGATGGAGCTTGGCCGCGTTGCCAGTCACCTTGTTTGGTGGGGTACTAACCTTCTTGATATTGGTGCAGTTAGTCCATTTCTATACGCATTTCGTGAGAGAGAGATGATTATTAATCTTTTAAATGAACTATGCGGTGCACGGCTTACTTTTAATTATATGCGGGTGGGCGGTGTGAAGTGGGATGCTCCGGATGGTTGGATCGAAAAGGTTCGGGAGTTTGTCCCATATATGAGAGAACAATTAAAAGGCTATCACGATCTTGTGAGCGGAAATGAAATTTTTTTGAATCGTGTGAAAGGCGTTGGTATATATAGCGCGGAAGATGCACTCTCTTATTCTCTAAGCGGAGCAAATTTGCGGTGTACGGGTGTGAAATGGGATCTTCGCAAGGATGAACCGTATTCTATTTATGATCGCTTTGATTTCGATATTCCTGTTGGAGAGATAGGTGATGCTTGGGATCGTTACATTTGTCGGATGAAAGAGATTGAGGAGTCTCTCAAAATTATCGAGCAGGCAGCGGAGCAGTTTCCGGAGGAAGGAAGTGTAATAGCGAAAGTGCCGAAGATTATTAAGGCGCCGAAGGGCGAGGCATTTGTCCGCATTGAGTCGCCGCGCGGTGAAATTGGGTGCTATATTGCGAGCGAAGGAAAGAAAGAGCCGTATCGTCTGAAATTTCGCAGACCATCTTTTTATAACCTACAAATCTTGCCGAAGCTTTTGAAGGGTGAAAATATCGCAAACTTAATTACGATTTTAGGCGGCGTTGATATTGTGCTTGGGGAGGTTGATGGCTAATGATTGAAACGATCTTAGAGTCATCGGCAGGTTGGAAGAATTTCTTCATTTTTTTTGGCTTAGCGGTACTTCTACTGTTTGCTGTCCTTGGATTTGTTACATATGGGATTTTAGCAGAGCGGAAAGTGATGGGGTTTATGCAAGGGCGAATTGGCCCGAACCAAGTGGGTGGCCGCTTCGGGTTATTGCAAACAGTAGCTGATGTTTTAAAACTTTTATTAAAAGAAGATAGCATTCCGAAAGCTGCGGATAAGCCGCTATTTATATTGGCGCCTATTATTGCGTTTGCACCTGCCTTTATGGTTCTTGCGGTCATTCCATTTACGGATAAATTTCAATTTGCTGATATTGGAGTTGGGCTTCTTTATTATATTGCAGTTTCAGGGATTACAACGATTGGCGTTCTGACCGGCGGCTGGGCATCGAATAATAAATACTCACTTTTAGGCGGAATGCGTGCGGCGGCGCAGATGATTTCCTACGAAATTCCCCTTGTCATGAGTGTCATAGGCGTTGTCTTATTAGCTGGTAGTCTCAATCTAAATGAAATTGTAGCGGCGCAGGAGAAGGTTTGGTACATTTTCACGCAGCCGATTGGTTTTGTTATTTTCTTAATTGCTGCGGTTGCAGAGTTGAACCGGACACCGTTTGACTTACCGGAAGCGGAATCGGAGCTTGTCTCTGGATATCATACGGAATACTCGGGGTTTCGCTGGGCGTTCTTTATGCTTTCTGAGTATGTGTACTTCTTTGGAATGGCCTCATTAATTACGGTGCTCTTCTTAGGTGGCTGGAATCCAGTTATGTTTCTTGGTTTTATTCCTGGTGCTGTATGGTTTGCCTTAAAGTTCAGCGCGGTTGTCTTTCTATTAATTTGGTTCCGTGTGACGTTTCCACGTATAAGGGGCGATCAGCTGATGGAATTTGGCTGGAAGGTATTATTGCCAATCGCACTTGCAAATATTTTCTTAACGGCATTGATTAAGGAGTTATTCTTCTAATCTACGAGAGGGGTGCCAGTAAGATATGAAAGGATTATTCAAAGGATTAAAGTATACGCTGAGTAATTTAAGCAAGAAAAAGGTGACATATGATTATCCCAATCAGCCACTGCCACTACCAGATCGTTTCCGCGGTATTCAAAAGTTTTATCCGGAAAAATGTATCGTTTGTAATCAATGCGCGAATATTTGTCCAACTGACTGTATTCAATTAACCGGAAAGAAACATCCAGACCCTACGAAAAAAGGGAAAATTATTGATACGTACGATATTAACTTTGAAATTTGTATTCTTTGCGATTTGTGTACAGAGGTTTGTCCGACAGAGGCAATCGTGATGACAAACAACTTTGAGTTGGCAGAGTATACGCGTGATGATTTGTTTAAAAATTTGCAGTGGCTCGATGAAAACGATGAGAACGTCAGAAAGGAGAATAAAGCATGAATGGCGAGTTTGTAGCATTCTTTGTCTTGTCCTTAACGGCGATTATTGGTGGTATTTTGATGTTGAACTTAACGAAAGTGATGCATATGATGCTTGCCCTTGTGTTCACGTTTCTTAGCATTGCAGGCTTGTATTTTCTTTTGTCAGCTGAGTTTATTGGAGTGGCGCAAATTTTAATTTACTCTGGAGCGATTACGATTATTATGATTTTTGGCATTATGCTAACGAAGCATGATGCAGAAAGTGAGTCAGGATTTAGTTTCCGTAAATTTGTTGTTTTCCTTGCGGTTGTAGCGTTTGGGGCGGTCATGTACTTCGCAGTTAATAATATAGACTTTACAAATCAAAATGTACAGGGAAGCTTACCGCTTCATGAACAAAATACACTTCAAATTGGTACGCTTTTGTATTCAAAATATGTCATTCCATTTGAGTTAACATCAGTTGTTTTACTTGTTGCACTTGTTGGGGCCATTGTACTTGCGAAGGGTGATGAGAAAGAGGGGGATTCCCATGAGTAGTGTTCCAGCTTCCGCCTATTTGGCACTTGCGATTATTCTATTTTGCATCGGGTTATTTGGAGCTTTAACAAAGCGAAATACCGTCATCGTTTTAGTTTGTATTGAACTTATGTTGAATGCAGCGAATTTAAATTTAGTCGCTTTTAGTAAGTTCGGCTTTTTTCCAAACTTAACAGGACAAATTTTTTCACTGTTTACGATGTCTGTTGCGGCGGCAGAGGCAGCGGTTGGGCTCGCAATTTTAATTGCATTGTATCGTAATCGTACAACAGTTAACGTGGATGAGATGGATACGCTGAAAGGTTAATTGTGACCGAAAAGGGGGAAGGAAACAATGATCGATTATGCATGGCTTATACCGATTTTCCCGCTTGCCTCGTTTTTTTTACTCATTATATTTGGAAAGAAGTTAAGAGAAGGAAGTAGCTTACTTGGTATCTTTTTCACATTTCTTTCCTTTGTGGGTGCGGTGGTTGTATTAGTAGAACGCTTTTCATCAGAAACAGTAAAACATACGTGGTTATGGTTACGAGTCGGTGATGTAGATCTTTCGTTCGGATTTGAGGTTAATGCACTGAATGCCTTAATGCTCTTTATCGTTACACTTGTGAGTTTCCTTGTACATGTGTATTCGAAAGGATATATGCAAGGGGATGAAAGGTTGCCGACATTTTATTCATATCTAGGGCTATTTACATTTGCGATGTTAGGGCTAGTCATTTCAACGAATTTATTGCAGCTTTATATATTCTGGGAGTTAGTTGGACTTGGTTCATTTTTACTGATTGGTTTTTACTTCTTTAAGGAATCCGCGAAGGCAGCTGCAAAAAAGGCGTTTATTATGACGCGTATTGGCGATGTTGGTTTATTTATTGGGATGATTCTACTCTTCTGGCAAGCGGGCAGCTTTGAGTACGAGGCCATCTTTAAAGCGGTACAAATGGGAGAAGTCTCTCCTTTTATGATTACATTCACAGCGATTTTAATTTTTATCGGCGCGATGGGGAAATCAGGACAGTTTCCGCTGCATACTTGGCTGCCAGATGCGATGGAAGGGCCAACACCTGTCTCGGCACTTATTCATGCGGCGACGATGGTTGCAGCTGGCGTGTACTTAGTCGCGACGATGTTCCCGCTGTTCGTGGCAAGCTCTGTGGCAATGCAAACAGTGGCAATTGTGGGTGCCTTTACTGCAATCTTTGCTGCTTCCATCGGGCTCGTGCAAGCGGATATAAAGAGGGTTCTCGCGTATTCTACGGTCAGTCAGCTCGGGTATATGATGCTTGCGCTTGGCTCCGCAGGTTATGTGGCTGGCGTCTTTCATTTAACGACACATGCCTTCTTTAAAGCACTCCTTTTCTTGGCGGCGGGAAGCGTGATTCATGCGGTGCATACGCAAAACATTAATGAAATGGGCGGCTTACAGAAGAAGATGAAAGTAACAGGAGTCCTTTTCTTAATGGGTACGCTTGCTATTAGCGGTGTTCCGCTTTTTTCAGGATTTTTTAGTAAAGATGAAATTTTAGCGGCGGCGTGGATGCGCGGCAATTATGTTTTGTTCGTCCTTGCAGTGATCGCGGCGTTCTTAACAGCATTTTACATGTTCCGATTATACTTCCTTGTTTTTACAGGGGAAGCAAAGACGAAGGCGGAAGTGCATGAATCTCCGCGCGTTATGACATTTCCAATGATTGTTCTCGGCGTCTTTGCTGTTTTAGCAGGTTACATCAATACGCCGTGGTTTGGAACATTTCTTGGAGATTGGCTGACAAAGAATGTTCCATTTCAAGTGGAGCCAAGTCATGGCCCGGCTTGGATTATGATTGTTGCGACGCTCGTTTCGTTTGCTGGCATTCTCTTGGCATACCTTATTTACGGAAGACAATCCATTCCTAGAGATTGGGCTGGAGGACAAGGAACGGTCCTACATGACCTGCTTGTGAAAAAGTATTATGTAGATGAAATCTATAATATGACTTTAGTGCCACTAGTAAAAGGAATTGCCTATGTGTTTCGTTTGTTTGAAGTATATATTGTGGAAGGAATTGCTCAGTTAGTTAGAGGTATTGTTAAAGGAGTGAGCGGTGCTGGTTCGAAACTTCAAAACGGGAATGTACAAGTATATGGAACTGTGACTGCTATTTCTCTAGCAGCATTAGTTATCATTCTATTATATACAGGGGGGTATTGGTAATGAATGCAATATTATTATCGTTTTTCATTTTCTCCCCACTCCTTGGTATCTTCTTCCTTGCATTAACACCAAAAACGGAAGTACGTGCCGTGCGCGGACTTGGCTTGTTTGGGACAGTGCTCCCGCTTGGGATGGCTATCGTCCTAGCTAGTACATATGCTTCTGGGAAGAGCTTATCGATATTTGCAGAAAAGATAAAATGGATTCAATTTGGGAATTTTCCCGAGATAGATAAAAAGATATTTTCCATTTACTATGAGCTTGGTATCGATGGGTTTTCACTTGTTATGATGCTACTCACAGCACTTTTAGCAACACTTGCGGCGATTACAGCATTTTCAATTCAAAAAAATATAAAAGGATTTTATATGCTGTTATTAACGCTTGAAGTGGGAATGCTTGGTGTCTTCGCTGCCGAGAACTTATTTTTGTTCTTTATCTTCTTCGAGATCACATTACCTCCGATGTTTTTGCTCATTGGGAAATGGGGCAAACTTTCGAGCGAAAAATCTGCTTATAGTTATTTAATATATAACGGTATTGGTTCAGCCATTTTACTCATTGTTTTTTCAATCCTCTTTGCAAAAACAGGTACGACAAACTTTACAGCGTTAAAAAATATTTTAACCGGAGCAGAGCCGACGCTTTTAAGTGGAGTTTCAAGCGCGTTGCAACAAGGGTTATTTATAGCGCTTATGATTGCTTTTGCGATTAAGCTACCGATTTTTCCTTTGCATCGCTGGATGGTGAATGTGCATGTAGAAGCGCATCCTGCGGTAGTTATGTTACATGCAGGTGTCCTGTTAAAAATCGGGGCGTACGGTATTGTGCGCTTTGGGAAAGGGTTATTTCCAGATCAGTTTCAAAATTTTGCAATGCTGCTAGCGATACTAGGGGTAATTAATTTGTTGTACGGTGCTTTTCTTGCATTGATTCAAACAGATTTTCGGAAGGTACTCGCTTACTCCAGTATTTCACATATGGGGATCGTCTTGATGGGACTTGCGGCACTGAATGCATCTGGCGTGCAAGGGGCATTATTTCAAGTTGTCTCCCACGGCTTAATTGCCGCATTATTATTCTTCTTGCTTGGCATCATTGAAGAGCGCTTTGGCACATCTGACATTACAAAGCTTGGCGGCTTGGCAAAACAAGTTCCCGTGCTTAGCGGTTTCTTATTAGCAGGGAGTATGGCCTCGCTTGGTCTGCCAGGAATGTCAGGGTTTGTTAGTGAGTTCCTTGCTTTTCTCGGTTTATTTCAAGGAAAGCCAATTGTAGCGGCCGTTGGTGCACTTGGCATTATTTTAACGGCTGTATATGTCCTAAGGGCTACACTTCAAGTGACATTTGGAAAACGAGAATTAGAGGCGAAACCGGATATTCGCGGCTGGGAGTACGTTCCGGTTCTTCTGCTACTTATATGTATTATAGCGGTTGGCGTAATGCCAGAATTGCTTGGGGAGCCGCTTCAAAACACATTGAAAACATTGGGGGTGAAGTAGGATGGATATGAATACATTGCTTAGTTTGCCTTGGCATTTAATGGTGCCAGAGTTCATCGTTCTTTTGGCGGCCATCCTTCTCTCTCTTCTTGATTTGTTTTGTAAGCTGAACCGTAAGTACTTAGCATTTGGAGCAATTGGCGCCGTCATCTTATCATTAATCGCATTGATTATGCTTTACAGTGAACCAGCTGACACCATTTTAAATGGTTCGTTTGTATTAGATGGATTTTCAAAAGGATTTAAAACATTATTATTACTTAGTGCGATTCTCATCTTATGTATGGCGATAAGCGATGATAGAAAGGAACCTATTCAAGATAAAGGGGAGTATTATTACCTATTTTTAATGACACTTCTTGGCGCAATGTTTATGGCATCCAGCATCGATTTTATTACCCTCTTTATCGGTTTAGAGCTACTGTCACTTTCTTCTTACATTTTAGTAGGAATTCGGAAGAGAAATTGTGCTTCAAATGAAGCGGCAATGAAGTACGTGATTAATGGAGGAATTGGAACGGCTATTACGCTCTTTGGAATGAGTTATTTATATGGCATTACCGGATCAACCAATATAGTTGATATGCAGCGTATACTTACGCAAGGTGTGGCCGGAGGTATTCAGCTTTTGTTAGCACTCTCATTCTTGTTATTGCTTGTTGGTTTATCATTTAAAATTGCAACGGTACCATTTCATATGTGGGCACCGGATGTATATGAAGGAGCAGCGACACCTGTCACTGCCTTTCTCGGAACAATCTCCAAAATCGCTGGCTTTATTATGATTATTCGTTTGTTCCTTATGACGTTTTCTAGTATAACGATTGAGGGAAAGGAACAATCCTTGTTTAGTCATATGAGTGTATATATTGCAGTCTTAGCTGGTATTACAATGATTATCGGTAATATAGTGGCGTTAAAACAATACAATGTGAAGCGTTTATTTGCTTATTCAGGCATAGCGCATGCTGGGTATTTACTTGTTCCGCTTGCAGCACTATCGCCGTTTACGATGGACAGCATGTGGTTTTATATACTCGCGTACATGTTGATGAACATAGGAGCATTTGCAGTGATTCATGGATTAATCTTACAAAGTGGAAAGGAAAGTGTAACGATTTTCTCAGGTTTGTACAAACGCTCACCATCTATTGCCGTGATGATGACAATCTTTATTTTATCCTTGGCTGGTATTCCAGGGACGGCTGGTTTTATTGGAAAGGTAAATATTTTCTTGGGAGCGTTTATTGTAGAACCATCTCATTATATATTGGCATCTGTCATGATGGGCACAACGGTCATATCATTTGTGTATTATTTCCGTATTTTACAGCAAATGTTTTTCCGGACAGGGAATGAGGATGAGAAGATACATCTGCCAATTAATTTAAAAATCGTGATTAGTTTTTGTGCAATTTCAATCGTAATACTAGGGATTTTACCGGCAATTGGTTACAATTTCTTTTATGAATATTTTCCTTTAATGAAAGATTTCTTCTTTACAGGGAACGTGGTACAATAGTTAAAATAAAAAGTGTAGGGTGGTCACTCTACGCTTTTTATTGTGCGTAATGACGCAAGAAGGAACGCTGATAGGTATTGTGTAATCTCTTCTCATTATATGAAAGTGTGAGGATGATTTCGTATTGCCTGTCCGAGCGGGAAAAAGTGTGGTTTTCATTCATATGGGATCGTTATACATCCTAGGTGGTGGAAAGCTAAACAAAAGGGGTCGGTTTTTTGGCACAACTTTTAGGGCAACAAGCACTGATTGCAATTGTTTCGCATCTATTGTTTATTACCATTACATGGTGGGCCTTACAAGGGATTCATATCGAGCGCCTGATGAAATCTGGAAAGGTATTGCAAACAAGGATTCTACTTATTCTTGTAACGATTGCAATTGGAACGTCTGTCAGTAATTTTTTTCTTGATTATTTAGGCTATTCGAAGAGTTTAACGTATTTAGTAAAGTAAGTGTATAGAACCTCATATCTCCGTGAACAATGGGGATAGGAGGGGATGAAATTGAAAAGGTTCCAAACAATTCTTATTGTTGTCGTAAGCATTGTCGTATTCTTAGTGGGATATAAAGAGATAAAACCCATAACTGATGAAGAGAAGATGGAGAGCATGATCGCAGCTCTTGAAAAAAATGGCGCAAAAGTGGAGCGATGGTCATGGCTAGCACGAGAAACCAAAACCATTTCTAATATACATACGTTTCAAAAATTGTTAAACGATGTGAAAGAAAAAACAAATATTCAAAAGTGGGAATTGGAACAGTCTCACGATGGATATAAAGCAACAGCATACAAAAAATTTTCTTCTCATGAAGAACGAATAGTAGTCACTTGGAGTAAGGAAAATACTAAAGAAAACACTTTCATTATCTATGAGGTAAGCGGGGCAAAATGGGACCCTAAGAACATTCGAGAAATGGATACAATTTTTAGTACAAAACCTATAATTTACACTTGTGTTCAGGGTGTACTGAATGATAAGATTGAAGGTGTTTTGCAAAATAAAACCAATCAGGTTTTGAAAGATCTTTCAGCAAGAGCGATCGAAAAGATAGAAGAAAGAGCATTTGTGTCAGTCTCGGCATATAATAAAAAGTGGAATGACGCTCTTTCAACAAATAGAGAGAAAATGAATGTGCAAATAGCAATACGTTCTACAGACAACAAAGATACAATTGTGGTTGGCACACCGATCATAACTTCTGAGTATTGAATGAATAGATATTGAAAAAAGGACACGGAGGGGAATAAATTGGAAAAGATCATCGTCCGTGGCGGAAAGCGGTTGAACGGCACAGTGCGTGTTGAGGGCGCAAAAAATGCTGTATTACCTATAATCGCTGCAGCCCTATTAGCGAGTGATGGAAAGAATGTACTATCTGAGGTACCAGTTTTGTCTGATGTATACACAATCAATGAGGTATTACGTCATTTAAATGCTGAAGTCGTATTTGAAAATAACCAAGTAACAATTGATGCTTCAAAGGAATTAAATATTGAAGCACCATTTGAATATGTACGTAAAATGCGTGCGTCTGTTCAAGTAATGGGGCCATTATTAGCACGTAACGGTCGTGCTCGCATTGCACTTCCTGGTGGATGTGCAATTGGTTCACGTCCAATTGATCAACATTTAAAAGGCTTCGAAGCAATGGGAGCAAAAGTAAAAGTTGGTAATGGATTTGTTGAGGCGTATGTAGACGGACAATTACAAGGTGCGAAAATTTACTTAGATTTCCCAAGCGTAGGTGCAACAGAAAATATTATGTCTGCTGCTACATTAGCAAAAGGGACAACAATACTTGAAAACGCAGCAAAAGAGCCAGAAATCGTTGACTTAGCAAACTTCTTAAATGCAATGGGAGCGAAAGTACGCGGAGCTGGAACTGGAACGATTCGTATTGAAGGCGTTGATAAATTATATGGTGCAAACCATTCTATTATTCCTGACCGTATTGAAGCAGGAACATTTATGGTTGCAGCGGCAATTACTGGTGGAAATATCTTAATTGAAAATGCTGTACCAGAACATTTACGCTCTATTACAGCGAAAATGGAAGAAATGGGTGTTCAAATTATTGAGGAAAATGAAGGTGTACGTGTTATCGGCCCAAGTAAATTAAAAGCCGTTGATATTAAAACAATGCCTCATCCAGGATTCCCAACAGATATGCAATCACAAATGATGGCATTATTATTACATGCTGACGGAACAAGCATGATTACAGAAACGGTATTTGAAAACCGCTTTATGCATGTTGAAGAATTCCGCCGTATGAATGCTGATATTAAAATTGAAGGCCGTTCCGTTATTATGAATGGACCTAACAACTTGCAAGGGGCAGAAGTAGCAGCAACTGACTTACGTGCTGCAGCGGCATTAATCCTAGCTGGTTTAGTATCAGAGGGTTACACTCGTGTAACAGAATTAAAACATCTTGATCGTGGATATGTAAACTTCCATAAGAAATTAGCTGCATTAGGTGCAACTATTGAACGTGTAAACGAAAAAGTAGAAGAAGTGAAAGAACAACAAATTTCTGATCTTCATGCGTAATTGAAATAGTCTCTATGTCTTTTGACATAGGGGCTATTTTTTTAATTATTACTGTTATAGTCAATAAATCTTAGACTTATGCATGTCTCGTTGAAATATTTAGAAAATTTTTTGTTTACAAAGAGGTTTTGATGTAGGTTGTTTTCACAGAAGAAGTTCCCCTGAGTATGTTCTAAAAGTCTCAAATGCTCCATAAGAATGAAATGAGTCTAATTTTATATCGGGGGAAAAAGATGAAAATTTCAAAGCCGCTTTTCATTACAATAGCGCTCTTAATAGCGCTCGTCATCATTATACCAGCCGTACTTGTCATTCCGTTTACGAAAGCGAAAGTAAGCCAGCCGTCTAAAAATCCTCCAGTCGTACAAAATGTGCCAGCTCCTGAGAAGGCAAATACTGCTGTCCAAGTTACTGTGTATCGTAATGCTCAAAAGAAGGTAGAAACGATGCCGCTAGAAGAGTATGTTACAGGTGTAGTAGCTTCTGAGATGAATGCTAGCTTTGAAGTGGAGGCATTGAAAGCGCAGGCATTAGCAGCGAGGACATTTATTGTACAGCGCATGCTAAGCGGCACTAAGAAAAATAATGCGGATGTGACAGATACGGTTAATGATCAAGTGTACAAAAGTAAAGAAGAGTTACAGAAGACATGGGGTAAGGATTATGAGAAAAATTTGAAGAAGATTGAAGAAGCTGTGTCCAAAACAGCCGGACAAGTTTTAACTTATGACGGTAGTCCCATTACAGCGTCATTCTTCTCAACAAGCAATGGCTATACAGAAAATGCTGCTGATTATTGGGGGAACGACTATCCTTATTTAAAGAGTGTAGATAGTCACTGGGATCAAGCTTCCCCGAAATTTACAAGTGAGCAAACCTTTACTGTAGATGATTTTCAAAAACGTCTTGGTGTAAAGGTACTTACGAATGGAAAAGTCGGTACTATTAAAGAACGTACAGAAGGAAAACGGGTCAAAGATGTAGAGTTTCAAGGAAAAACGTTAACGGGAAAAGAAGTGCGAGAAAAACTAGCTTTACGTTCTTCTGACTTTGCATGGAAACAACAAGGGAGCAACATAATCATCACAACGAAAGGTTTTGGTCATGGCGTTGGCATGAGTCAGTATGGTGCGAATGGAATGGCGAAAGAAGGAAAAGGGTACACAGATATTGTTGCTTATTACTATAAAGGCATCGAAATTAAAACGCTAAACGATTATGAAGGAAAGTTAATGGCGAAGAAATAGGTGTCAGGATATCCTGACACCTATTTTTTGTCATTTTTTGTAGAAAACAAAAGAAAGGTTGCCAGTTTTTGTCTAGTTGCACTATGTTATAATACAGTTGTATGAGTATATATAAAATAATAACAGGGGGCATGGATGATGATGATGGACGTACCACTTCTCATTCCCGCAATGATGGAACGGGCGGAGAAGTATTTTTCGAAAAAGGAAGTTGTCTCACGGACTGCATCGCGTATTCAAACATTAACATACGGAGAGATTGCGAAGCGGACAAGGCGGCTTGCTAGTGTATTAAATAAAATGGGAATTGAAACAGGGGATAAGGTTGGGACAATTGCTTGGAACCACCACCGTCATTTGGAAGCGTACTTTGCGATTCCAGGAATCGGTGCAGTGTTACATACGATTAACCTTAGGCTCTCTGCGGATCATATTTCTTATATTATTAACCATGCTGAAGACAAAATTATTTTTGTTGATGAAGACATGGTGCCTGTATTAGAAAGCATTCAACATGAACTACCTCACGTGAAAGCATTTATTATTATGACGGATGATCACGAACTACCTCACACAACACTATCACCAGCATATCATTATGACAAACTACTTGAAGAAGGCGACGAAACATTTCCATTTATCACGAATTTAGATGAAAAAGAACCTGCAGGGATGTGCTACACTTCCGCAACGACAGGAAAACCGAAAGGCGTTGTGTACACACATCGTAGTATTGCCCTTCATAGCTATGCGCTCGGCCTTGTAGATGGCGGAAATATATCGGAAGTAGACACATGTATGCCTGTTGTTCCGATGTTCCATGTTAACGCATGGGGGCTTCCATTTGCCAGTACATGGTTTGGTACAAAGCTTGTTTTACCAGGACCACACTTTACTCCGGAAATTTTAGCGCAGCTTATTGAACGTGAGAAAGTAACGATTACTGCTGGCGTACCGACAATCTGGATTGGCTTATTACAGGAGCTTGAAAAGTATCCGTACGATATTAGCAGTGTTCGGACAATATGGTCGGGCGGATCAGCGGCACCGAGAAGTATGGTTCGTACTTATGAAGAAAAATATGAAATTGCTTTCCGGCAAATATATGGAATGACAGAAACAAGTCCAGCTGTTGTCATTAACTGTCCAAAATCATATCAGCATGATTTACCGAAAGAAGAATATTATGATTTACGCTCCCGCCAAGGATATTTACTTCCGGGCCTTGAAATGAAAGTAGTTGGCCAAGAAGGTGAGATTAAGTGGGACGGTGAAGAAATGGGAGAACTTTGTCTTCGCGGTCCATGGATTGCTGGCAGTTATTATAACGATGAACGCACAGAAGATTCCATGAAGGATGGCTGGCTGCATACAGGGGATATTGTAACAGTTGATCCGGAAGGGTTTATTAAAATCGCTGATCGTACGAAAGACTTAATTAAAAGCGGTGGTGAGTGGATTTCCTCCGTCGATTTAGAAAACGCCTTAATGGCACATGACAAAGTACTAGAGGCATCTGTCGTTGCGGTTCCGCATGAAAAATGGCAAGAGCGTCCTGTCGCTTGTGTTGTGTTAAAAGAAGGACAAGGAGTAGACCAAGAAGAGCTGTATGCTTTATTAGAAGCGCAGTTCCCAAAATGGTGGATGCCAGATGACATTTTATTTGTTGAGGAAATCCCGAAAACATCCGTCGGAAAATTCTTAAAAAGAGCGCTTCGTGATCAGCTCAAGACTTATATGGTGAAGCAGTAATAATCGTTTTGTGTGTCACTCGCTTTCGAATATATTAGCGTTTCGGCATCGCTTATCGACTATTCGACAAAAAGGAGCTAATTCAAATTAGCTCCTTTTTAATTTAGGGATAAACATGGTTCATCACCGTAACATGGGGTTGATTTTTTGAAAAAGAATCATTTTTCATACAAGGAACGGAGAGTGGCGACTCCTGCGGGAATAGCGAGGAAAGTGAGACCCCGCAGGCTTGCCGAGGAGGCTCGCTCTCGCCCGCGGAAAGCGTCCACTCGGAGTGGAGTGTACATCTATCTATATGTCAACCATGTCTTTTGGTGATGAACCATAAACATCATAATTTCCATTAATTGTTTGGTATAATGAAATAAAAAATATCTGGAGGAAAAAGGATGGCGTTA
Source organism: Bacillus sp. JJ1127 (assembly GCF_036965845.1). Classification (NCBI taxonomy): domain Bacteria; kingdom Bacillati; phylum Bacillota; class Bacilli; order Caryophanales; family Bacillaceae; genus Bacillus; species Bacillus sp. JJ1127. The sequence goes on from NZ_JBALQK010000008.1 coordinate 89,103, forward strand.
TTGGAGCTAAAACAATTGGGGAAGACGAATCAGTTACCGGCGATTGAGCTGGAGATTGAAAAGGGACAATGTGTTGTACTGCAATGTAATAATCATGTCGCTAAGGTTTTGCACCGTATTATAATCGGTGAGGAAGAGGCTTCTACAGGGAGTATTTTATTTGAGGGAGAAGTAATTGGAAAGAGAGTGTATTCGCGCATTGGTTTTTGTTTTTTAAAAGATGAAGCGTACGATCGCTTAAAAGTGAAAGAATATTTCGTCTTTTTGGCCGGATTGTATGACTCAACTATTAGCATAGAGGAAGTTGTCCAGTATGTTGGTTTACTAGACAAATTGAATGTCAAAATAGAGAAACTATCTTTTTCTGAAAAACGCCGTCTTCATATTGGCCGGGTCATGATTCATAATCCGGATTTAATTATTTTCGAAGAGCCAGAACAAAATGTAGATATAGAAAGTACAATTATCATTCGAAAAGCGATTATGAAGATGAAAGAACAAGGGAAGGCCATCTTTATTACATCATCTTTCTTATCGGATGCACTTTCTGTAACAGAAGATGTGTATATATTGAATCAAGATGGCGTGAAAAAGGTGGAAATTGAGCAGGACGAAGCTGAAGAGATTGATGAAGAAAAAATTGTTCAAATGATTCCACAAATGAAGCTCGAAAGAATACCAGCGAAAGTGAATGACAAAATCATTTTGCTTGACCCAATGGAAATTCATTTCATTGAAACACAAAATGGAACGACGTATATTCATCTTCACGAAGGTGATTTTGTATGTGCTTTAACATTAAGTGAATTAGAAGAGAGATTAAAAGGTTTCGGATTCTTCAGATGTCATCGTTCTTATCTTGTGAATTTGCAGCGTGTACGAGAAGTGATTACTTGGACTCGTAATAGTTTTAGTTTAATTTTAGATGATGAACGAAAAAGTTCCATTCCACTTTCTAAAGGGAGAATGGATGAATTAAAAGGTGTAATTGGACTATAAATAATGCTCCATTGAGCTAAAAATAGGATTCATTCACCGGTAAAAATACTCCTTTTACCGGTATTTTACTGCGTAATCCCTTTGTTTTTCATATGATTGAGTCAAGAAAAGCGAAACAAACAAACGAAAGTCGCTGAAGCGATTTCATCTATAAAAGAAAAACAAAGGGGATGACGAAATGACATTGGCAATTGAAATGAAGGATGTAATGAAAAGCTTTAATGAAAAAACAGCACTTCGAAATGTAAATATTGAGGTGAAGCAAGGAGAGATTTTCGGATTTCTTGGGCCGAGTGGATCGGGGAAAACAACGACAGTAAAAATGTTAACTTCCCAATTACTTCATAGTTCTGGAACAGTGAGAGTGCTAGGGAAAGATATTACTGGTCCAAGCAGCATCGATTATAAACGAATTGGTATTTTAACAGATAACAGCGGCCTATATGAAAGACTCAGTATTTATGATAACTTACTATTATTTTGCGACTTATACGATTGTAAAAAAGAACGAATTGATGAAGTGCTATCACAAGTGAACTTATTAGAAGATAAAAAAACACCAGTAAAGAAATTATCAAAAGGGATGAAGCAGCGCGTAACGTTAGCAAGGGCAATCCTGCATAAACCAGATATCCTCTTCTTAGATGAACCAACATCAGCACTTGATCCAGTAAACGTCCAAAACATTCATAAAATCTTAAAAGACTTAAATAAAGAGGGAACCACTATTTTCTTAACAACGCACAATATGGACGAAGCAGAAACGCTTTGCAATCGCATTGCCTTCTTATATGGAGGGGAAATTGTAGCGCTCGATACACCAGAAAATCTCCGTTTACAATATGCAAAAGACAAAATTGAAGTCGTGTTAAAAGATAAGCAAAAAGAAACTGTACAAAAAGATGAATTAGGCGCAAAACGTATTTCAGAATGGATGAAAAAAGGCGAATTACTGTCGATTCATTCTTACGAGCCAACTTTAGGCGATATCTTTATTGAAGTTACTGGGAGGGGATTATAATGACATTTTCAATGAGACGATTTTCAGCTATTTTTCGGAAAGAGGTACAGGATTTTAAAACAAATTCGCAAACTTTAATTATGATGGCAATGCCAATCTTCTTTGCAATACTATTTAGTCGGTCAGATAATTTTCGAGAAGTCGGGGCAAGTATGTTAATTACGATGACATTAGTTTTTGTTGGTGGGTTTATACAAGCGATGCTCATTGCTGAAGAAAAAGAAAGAAGTACGCTTCGCGTTCTTATGTTATCGCCAGCTTCGTCTATCGAAGTATTGATTGGTAAAAGTTCATTAACGGGTATGATTACAATTGCAATTTGTTTTATTAATCTACTTATTTTAGGAAAGCTAGAAGGCAATATTGCATTATTACTACTTATCTTTGTCCTTGGAATGTTACTATTTAACCTTATTGGTACTTGTATTGGATTACTTGCTCAAAATGTACCTCAAACGTCAACAATTGGATTGCCGATATTAATGGTATTTCTTCTTGGTGATTTTATAGGAATGTATGTGAAGAATGAAGTTGTTACAAAAACAGTTGAGTATTTACCGACTCGTCATATCGGTATTGCAGTTAGTAGTGTAATAAAAGGAGAAGGTTTTAGTGCAATTACTAGTAATTTATTGAACATAACAATCTGGTTAGTTGTAGTACTTGCTATTACTCTCTTCGTGTATAGAAAGAAACAAATAGACTAAAAACTGAGCCAAAGCGCTCAGTTTTTTCTTTTTTCATCATTTCCTCGGAAATTTTTCGTTTTATATACATATTTTTACGGATTTTGTCGAAAAGTAATTAATTATAGGTTGTATAGGATGAATGAATATTGTTCAAAATGATTGCTGAGGTGATGATAGAATGCGAGGAAGGAATAATAAAAAGTCGCGAAAAGTAGTTCATTTATTTCAAAGAAGATGGGTGTTCCCGGCACTATACATTGCTTGTGCAGCGGTAATCTTATCTGTTGCTCTATGGTTCCAGGCAGCTAATCCGAAGAAAGCGCCTAACCAAGATCAAGCAACGCCGTATACACAAACGGAAGATCCAGGAATTCCAGTAACGAAGTCTTCAGAAGTTGTGAAGATGCCAGCTGCAGCGAATGCAGAAGTTGTTGTACAGAAGAAGTTTTATGAGGATGGAGCACCGGAGAAGGAGCAAGAACAAGCACTTGTCTTTTATAACAACACATATTCTCCAAATAAAGGAATCGATATTGCTGCGAAAAACGGGAAAGAGTTCGATGTTACAGCTGCTTTAAGTGGTACAGTAACAAAAGCGGAAAAAGATTCATTACTTGGTTATGTTATTACAGTGGATAGTGGCAATGGTCTTGCAACATCTTATCAAAGCTTAGGCAGTGTAAAAGTAGAAAAAGGTGCAAAGGTTGCACAAGGTGAAGTATTAGGTAAATCCGGTCTAAGTGCAATGAATAAAGAAGCAGGTTCTCATGTTCACTTTGAAGTACGTAAAGATAATGTGGCCGTAAACCCAGAGCGTTACTTAAATAAATCAGTAACAGAAATTAAAGCAGATGCAAGTGCGGCGAAAGCAACAAATGGATCTGCAAACAAAACTGATGACAAGCAGAAAAAAGAAGATAAATCCACAAATAGTAAGCCTGAAGAAAAAGGGC